>VGNW01000039.1 GCA_016865955.1 Chloroflexota bacterium
TCCTGCCTCCATATTGCCCTCGGGACTCATATAATAGGCTTTGAATGGCATGTTCCACCTCCCCAATCTAGTGCCTGATTTCCGTACTCCTGCCCATATGTTAAGAAAATCCGACAGTATGTCAACCCTCGAAAATAGATAAAACCGGCAAAAAGTGAGAGGGAAGGCTCGCTATAGGCAGGCAAGCATGATAAAATATGCGTTGTGAGTCAGGTCAGGCGCTTCGGGGATGGCTTTCCCCCTAAGAATATAGCCGTAGTCGGCGTTTCCCGAAACGATCAGACAAGCCACCCCGGCTACACCGGCTTGGGCCTGCTCCGTATGCTAAAAGAGTCGGGATTCCACGGCAACGTATACCCCGTCAACCCCTATGCCACAAACATCGCAGGCTTTCAGGTATATAACAGTCTTACTTCCATCCCGCAGCCACCGGACCTGGTCATAATCACCGTACCGGCTGCTGCTGTCCCTCAGGTCATCGAGGACTGCATAGCAGCCAGGGCAATCAATGTTCAGATATGCACCTCGGGTTTCGGCGAGACCGGCGAGGAGGGGAAAAGACTGGAGCACAGGATAAAAGAAATAGCATCTCAGGGAGGCTTGCGAGTAATAGGTCCCAACTGCATGGGCTTTCACGTACCCTCCGTGAATATGAGGATGCACCCCGATGTGCCACTTGTGCCGGGACCTGTGGCTTTCGTATCCCAGAGCGGAGGTCATGCCCGCATCTTTCTGATTCGCGGGCCCGAGCTGGGTTTCGGCTTCAGCAAGGCGATAAGCTACGGCAATGCGCTCATACTGGATGCTCCCGACTTCCTGGAGTACCTCGGCACAGACCCGGAAACGGGCATTATCTGTATGTATCTCGAAGGCATCAAGGATGGCAGGAGATTCATGGAGCTTGTAAGGAAAATCAACCACAAAAAGCCCGTGGTAATCTGGAAAGGCGGGCTTACGGACTCCGGCGCCAGGGCTGCTGCTTCACACACCGCCTCACTGGGAGGCACCAGACAGGTCTGGGACGCTTTCTTCAAGCAAACCGGAGCTATACAGGTAGGCTCTATTGAGGAGATGGGGGAGGTCGCCATGACCTTTCTGCTAATCAAACCTTCTGCGGGAAAACGTGTGGCGGTGTTTGCTGCGGGCGGCGGCAGTAGCGTGGCTACCGGAGATATATGTGCCGAGGAGGGGCTTGAAGTACCTGCCTTTTCCGAACAGACACGCAAAGGATTGCTCGATTTTATCACGCTGGTCAATCAGGGGGTTGCCAATCCCATAGACGTGCCCAGCGTGGTGGTCGATTTCTCCAGCCTGCTGCGTGCGTATGAAATACTGGCTGCCGACCCTATGATAGACATCGTTATCTTGCATCTGGGCGCCGAGTTCTTCCTGGGACCAACACAAGACGTTATCGAGGAGTTGCATAAATACATCTTGAGCGCCCCAGCCTTCAAATCACATGCCAAGCCTGTGGTAGTGGCGCTGTCGGAGGAGGGGCATGTGAAGGATACTGACAGTTATGCCCAGAGTCTCAGGAAGAAGGGGATCCCGGCTTATAACTCTCTGCGTCGCGCCTGCCGCGCCATCAACCGTTTCGCCAACTACTACGAGTTCATTGGAGCCAGCGCTCGGCTCTAAACGCAGTAAACCCCTAATCTACTTGCGTAGATTGTAGTACTGAACGTTGCAGGTACCTATCGGTCTGTCCTTGAAGGGGCAGTTCCGGCAAAAACTGAAGCTCTCGGGATTATCCCTTATCGTCTTGCGGACTTCAGCCGCCCTCTTGCTCCACCAGACATCCGCAAATGAGGAACCATCGGCAATGCTACCGATTGACTGATGGGCGTTGCAGTCCTGGTCGCAAGCCACGACAGTTCCGTCGGCGAATACACCGGGGAATATGAAGGCTTTCTCGCAAATAAAGTCAGTGCGCCTGACACGCATGCCATCCTGGTAGCTGTAGGCTCTCAATGTCTCGTCGTCCGGAATTAAAGGGTGATGCATATCTTCAGGGGCATCGATAATGGAAAGTGTCCGGATTGAGAATTCGTCGAACCGGTTATCTCTGGCGAACTCCTGCAACTGCGGCAGTTCGTGTTCGTTATGCTTCATAACGATATAGCGCAAATGCAAAACAGGAAGGTCGGAACCCTTTTTACGCCGCTTCCCGGCAATGCTTCGCACGCCTTCTACTGCCTTTTCCACCTTCGCGCCGACCCGGAATCTCGCATGCGTCTCATCGGTAATGCCGTCCAGTGCCACTATCAGGTAGGTTGGCGGATAATCAATCAATGCCTGTTTTACCTTCTCGTCGTTGAGGTTCTGCCCGTTAGTGGACATTAATGTGGTTATCCCCCGGTTTTGAGCGATGCGCAGAATATCGGACAGTCGCGGATGCAGCAGAGATTCGCCCCACCCCCAAAGGCTTGTGGTCAAAAGATATGGGCCTATTTCCTCCATCAATCGCTGGAACAGCGCAGGTTCCATTGCTGCCGCCTTACGTTCAAGCCTTCCCGTGCCTGTGGGACATACCTTACATTTGAGATTACAGTAGCTTGCCAGCTCTATGTGTATATGGATGGGCCAACTCCAGGGGCTGAGCCGCCGATAAAGCAGATTGCCTCCTGCCTTCAGCAAGTTCAGACGCTTCTTCAGCGGCATATTCGACGCGTGAACAGGCATAAGGTCGTAGGTGAAATCGTATCGCCCCCGAAGAATAATATTAGAAGAAATTAGCGGCGCCCGCTTCAGGTAATTTACGCGGTCATGAAATTTCATCTTGGCACCTGTTTAATTCATTTCCTGATGCGGTGAAACTCACATTTGCCTACCTTTTCGGCAGAATCTCCCACACCGGCCGCGTAGCCCAGCATGTGCCCCACCCCCTCCACTAATAGCCCCGAAAGCATAACGGGAAACAAGCGCATGGAGAAGCTGAACGGCTGCCTGCCGCAAACTCGCCTCTGCACGCGCCACAGGCGAACCCAGGGAATTAAGGGGGAGGCGGCTGTGAACAGCAAGCGCCGCGGCCACGGCCAGGAGTGCGCCCACGTAGCAGCAAACTGACGCCCGGTGTAATACCGCGCCGGAATCCATGCCGACCACGTGTCGAAGTTGAGATGTGAAGTGCGCGTCCCCGATTCAAGATAAAGCTCGTATCCCTTTGCCTGCAGATGACGGTGCATAACGCTCTCGGCTTCCATAAGTGTCCCCAGTTCATCGCCGAATTCGAGCAATATATCACGTTTATAGCTGCTGTTATGCCCCGGCAGGTGACGAATCGGACCCGACGACACGGGAGGAGTCCACTCGCCGTAAGCCTGGTAGAAATCAGCCCAGCTCAGCATACTATCCGGATTACCGTTAATCATGCATGGGCCAACTACGGCATAGGGTTGCCTGTGAGCAGCAATGAACAGCTCAGCCCATTTTTCATCGGGGTAAGAATGGTCTTCCGTGAGAGCGACAATCGGGGCACGAGCCTTCCGTATGCCTGCCGTAAATCCCTGAGCGATAGAGGAGACTGTATCGACTTCTACTATTTGCCAGCTATGAAAGGGCTTTAAATCTGGCTCTTCGAGACCGATCTGCGTATTTGCTGGCTTGGCGATAACGATTTCGATTTGCCGTGCGACGGTCTGTGCCTGCAGGTACTTCATAGTAGTTCGCACAGTGTCATACTTATCGGGGATAACCACCAAAGCAGAAAGGGCAGGTCCTGCTGAATTCTTGCTTTCGGCGGCAAGCTTTTCTTCACTCCGTTTTACTTTATCCTGTCTAATCGCAGTCCTCCTGATTTACTCTATATCATGCCAGGCAAAATGTAAATCCATATTTGCCGAATCAGCGGCGCGTTGCCCGTGTACCGCAGAGTTGCTAGAATAGTTATAATTGTGGCATTCTTTCAGGGCACGTATTATGTCTAAGCGCACAGCAGTGGGGTAGTAACAATTGGATGTCGTCATAGGCACGCCTGTTTACCGTCAGGGTGCGCATATCATAGAAAAATTCCTGGCTAATCAGCAGCAGATTCAACATAACTATCCTTCATCGGAACTCGTTTTCGCCACCAGTGAGCATGATTTCGTGGATGAGTTGCAGCATTTTCTCGTCTCCTGGAAGCTCAGAGGGACTGTTGTATCCTACGAGGTTGAGAAGCCGAGTTATGCAAGCAGCAAAATCTGGAACATCGTAGGCGGCAGGGAGGCTATCCGTAACTATGTATTGACTCAAACCGATGCGGGATATCTGCTGTTCCTGGATTCTGACATGGTAATCGATGCCTCGGTAATAAACATAATGGAGAGGAAAATCCAAAACTACGATGCCGTCTTCAGCGGGTATCCGCTTCGCACTTACGGAATAGGACTTGCGGGATGCGGATGCGTCATGCTCGCCAGAAGCATTCTGGAAAGGCTGAGATTTCGCTGCTATGAGTTCAGAAACGGCGAGATAATATTTGAGGACAACATGCTGGAGATGGACTTATTCCGCTCGGGAGGGCGAATAAAGAAAGGCTTTTTCGTTCCTATAACACACTATGTAAATCCAACCGAAGGGAAACACATCGAGCCACAGCGACTCGGGCTTTGGCGTAGGATAGCAAACAATAGCTTTATCAGATATATGCTCATCAAGACAAGCATATCGGTTCACTATAACATTCCCTGGCATCTGAAAGTGCTTCTCAGCGGTTTAACCACAAGCGGAAAAGCCAGGAAAAGCTAAACGCCGAGTTGCCGTCGCTATAGTATCGTTCTTATGGCTTCACATTAGTCTTAATCTGCCGCGTAATGGACTCAAGCACTCTAATAACTTCCCTGGCTTGCTCTATTGAGACAGGCGCGTCAGTCCCGTTTCTTATGCTCCGCACAAACCTCTGTATCAGGTTATAGTGACCGCCATGAAATCTGCCTGCAAATACGCTTAAAGCAACACCGACAGTACAAGCTGTAATTGATAGGCTCTGCCCCAAATTTTCCAATGCTCGCCAAGCTAAGCTTGAAGCGCCGACATTATACTCAAACCTGGCTGAGTTCCAGAGGTCAATGCGCAGGTTTTTCTTTGTGCCATGCACATCGATGATTACTTTATCTTTGTGTGAAGCGCCGGAGTAAACAAGCGTACCGACCCCGTTTCTGCCTTCCAGGATTACTCTGATTTCATCCGAGACTATACGGCCCTGATATTCGGAGCCTTTAACATGCGCCGCTACCGGTTCGACTGCGCCGAGGAAGGCCTGAGTCAGGTAGATATGGTGAGGAAGAACCTCCGTAAATACTCCTGCCGGCAGTCTATGGCACCAGTGCTGCGGATTCTCCGCCTTTTCTGCAGCATTTCGGGATAGCATCTTGATATCTACACCAACCACATCTCCGAAATGCTTACTTTTCACCAGAGATAGCGTATCTATCACTACCGGTTCAAATGTCATATGCTGCACCTGACATAATTTCACACTATTTCTTACACATGTCTCCGCAACCCTGTCGAATTCCTCAACCGATAGAGTGGCAGGCTTCTCTACCAGGATATGGCATTTTGACTCGGCAGCCTGGATAGAGAGTGCAGCGTGGGTCTGCGGAGGGGTACATATGTCCACTAAATCAAGCCTACCCTGTGAAAGCATTTTACTGAAATCGTTGTAGCGTTCGGCTTTCCCAAGCTTTGTCCCTACTTTGGTCAGAAGGGCTTCATCTTTATCGCAAATTGCAGCGATTTCCGTTTCTTTAATACGGAGAAAAGAGGGAATATGATGCAACTGCGCTATCGCGCCGCAGCCCACTATACCTACTCGAATTGCTTTATCTCTAGGCATTCTATCCCCTTATTGCAGATTATCGTTGATTTGCAATTAACCCAGCCCATAAATTACAGCGTTCGCTTCCTGAATGGCTTTGTCAATCAAGCCCATGCCCGATACATCGCCCACCGTATAAGCATTCGCCACCAAATCCTTGCAGGCATCGTAGAGCTTAGTATTAGGCTCGACTACACCAGCGAGAATGACCGTGTCAGCCTTTAGCATATACTCCTTGTTGCCGTACCGGGGCGTAAACCAAACGCCCTTTTTAGTGATCCTTTTCACCTGGCAATCGGTGTGCAGGGTGATACCTAACTCACGCATACGCTCGACGTGCTCCGCGCGCCGCTTCACCCCGACCTCGGGAGCCAGCAATTCAGACGCGTCAATCACCGCTACTTCACGACCCCGTTGAGCAAGAAATTCCGCTGATTCCAGCGCAGCCAGGTCACCTCCTACTACAACCACCTTTTTGCCTACCATAGGCACCCAGGAACTGGTGGACTTTCGGATGCGCTGCGGCGTAACTAAACCCTGCATCAGCCCTCCGCCGAGCCTTAGTCCCAGTTTGAGATACCAGGGGACCTTCTCGGCACCCTCTGATGGTATTTCTCCATACATCATCTTATGCAACATGGTGCCGGTAATAACATTAGGCAAATGGTCTCCCTCTACTTTCGGAGCAACTACCTTGCCGCCGGCAGCATCGATAAGCACATCGGGGCGCTCTCGCTTAACCAGTTCGGGGGTAACTTCTACACCCAGCTTCACTCTTATAGGCAGCTTCCTGAGCTCAGTCATGAGAAAATCAAGAAAAGTTTCGTTGTCCGGGTGCACGGTACAGGCAGGCACTAGGGCTCCACCCAGACGGTGATGTCTGTCATAAAGGGTGACCTGGTGCCCCCTCGAGGCTGCAACTCGGGCAGCCTCCATACCGCCAGGACCGGAGCCAACAATCATTATTTTCTTTGGATTTTCCGTTCTGCCTTCCTGGGGATATTCCTGTTCCTTTCCCATGCGAGCGTTAATGGCACAATGGCAGTCCTCGAGTTTCATCAGCGAATCTACACAGGTAAGACATCTTATACATCGACGGATATCCTTCAGACGACCTTCCATTACCTTTTTGGGCAATTCGGGGTCAGCAAGTAACGGACGTCCCATGACAATAGCATCGCACCAGCCTCTCTGAAGAAGCTGTTCGGCAAACTCCGGGTCATGTATGCAGCCCACGGGCATGACAGGAACATTCACTATTTCTTTGATGGCATGAGCCGCCGGCACATTAAAGCCACACTCATAATTAGCGCCGGCAATTATCTGGTCGACCAGCGGCGAGATGACGCCACCCGAGACGTGGAAGCAGTCAACGCCTGCTGCCTCCAGTATAGGAGCGATGCGCTGCGTGTCTGTCATATCTCGCCCGCTGCTGCCCCCCACACATTCATCACCTGATATACGAATCTGGACAGGAAAATCGCTGCCTGCCTTCTGTTTGATTTTCTTAATGGCATCGACAGACAGCTTAACCCGACCCTCAACGGTCGTCCCTGTATATTCACCCTCGATACGTTTATTACGAAGTGGGGAAAGGAACGAGCCGAGCAACATGTAATTGTGAGCCATGTGAACTTCTACACCATCATATCCAGCATCGCGGGCTCTGCGGGCTGCTTCGCCATACATTTCGATAAGGGCGGGGAGCTCTTCGTCTTTTAGCTCGCGGCAAATTTGTCCGGTTGATTCGGAGCGGTTAATGGAGGGTCCAACAGCTTCCATGTTCACATAGAATGGCGCCAGAGACTCTGGCCCCGGGTGGCTGATTTGCGGGAATATTTTAGCGCCATACTTATGTACCGCGTCAGTGAGACGTTTATGCACCTCTATCTGAAAGTCGCTATGCAGACCCGAGGATAAGGGCTGATACCTGTGCATCGGGTCTATTGAATTGACCTCGGTGACAATCAGGCTTACACCACCTTTGGCACGCTCAGCCCAATAAGCTATCTGGCGGTCGGAAGGCGTCTCGTCCGGATTCGCCCACACAGGAGTCATCGGTGCCATAACAATTCGGTTTCTGAGTTCCATTTTGCTAATTTTCCAGGGTGACATCAGTTTGCTCAGCTTCGGCATTTTCCTACCCCTCGCTTCTTTATTGAATTCAATTATTGGATTATTATTATATAGAGACAATAAAAGGTAATGCAACTTAATATGCTCTAGCAGCAAACTGGAGGATATGCAATTGAACCGCGAAAAGCTGTATGCGCTGGTTAAAATGTCACCGGAGCTTGTGGACAGGCATGACCGCGAGGGCTGGCTAGGACTGTTTTCTTCAACGGCTGTGGTTGAGGACCCGGTCGGAGCAGGGTTGAATCGTAAAGGTAAGGACTGGCGCGGCGGAAGGGATGCGTTGAGCCGTTTCTACGACATCTTCATCGCTCCGAACGATATCAAATTCACGGTGAATCAGGATATCGTGATAGGCAGCGAGGTGGTGCGGGACGTGCTGATTCGCACCAGGCTGCCTAATGGCGCCATCAGTGAGGTAGCTGCCTATCTGCTCTACCGTGGCGTGGAGGAGGAAGGCAAACTGAAAATAGAGAGCCTGCAGGCTCACTGGGACTTTACCGGTAACGCCATCAGGTTGCTGAAAAATAACGGCGTAAAGGGAATAACCGCCTCTACTGTCCAGTTCTGGAACATGCTCAGAATTCAAGGGTTGAAACGGGTTATTGTGTATCTGGGTGCGATGTACAAAGGCATCTTCAAGAAAGGCATTTCGATGGTGAATTCCTTTGCTGCTGCGGTTAATTCGGGAAACGAAAATGCCCTTGCATCGCTATTCGACTCTGATGCTATGATAGAATTATCCGCAGGAAAGAAACTGCCAGCACATGATTTACTGAAAGCCGCAGGAAAAAGGTTACACGTCGAAGTATCGGAAGTTCGCTCAGCCGGCTGGTACACGTCGTGCGTCTTCGATGCGAAGATGAGTGAAATGCAACGACATGGCGTGGCATTCTTTCGCTTCAACCCCAAGACTAAAAAGATTGTCTCCGCCCGTTTTTTCTGGAACGAATAGGATTTGCATTCTAACTGAGGCAAAGAAATGGGCTATGCGGAGAGTCTGAGAGGTTTTTGACTTCAGGCTACTCGTTAACCACACGTAATTTCTTGATTTTACCTCTTAATCCCAGACTCCTGTTCAATTTGTCCTTGATATAGTTAATGAGCTCTTCTGTGCTCATAGCGCCTGCCCATTTCTCACTCAACTTCAGAGTCAATTTTAGTTTAATCTCAACATCTGGCATGTGACCGGAGATTCTCCCTTTAAGCGGTATGCGTTAAACTGATACTACGGAGGCATCAGTACACTGAAGCGGATTATGCTTTAAAACTCAGTAAGTATAGCTTTAATAATTCTATTTCTGGGTGCCGTTTGAACCGAATCTAATCTGCTCGGCAAGCAGGGCATCCACATCTTCCCGTCTGTACCTTCGGTCGCCCCGCGGGCCAACGCGATATGCTCTGATTAATCCTCTCTCCGTCCACCGTCTTAATGTATTGCAGTGAACGTAAAGAATCTGGCATGCTTTTCCTATGGTTAACATCGGGGTCATTTCTTCCCGCTGTCCGTTTCCTCTGTTTCTTACAACCTGCGTTTTAGTTCTCATAGTCCCTCCCCTTGCCGGAAATTTACCCCGCTACACCTCCTTTCTCTATAACACAATATAAGGTGGGGACATGAAGATAGTGTTTAGATAGCATAAAAAAAGTATTAATACGCGCAGATATATCGTAGAAAGTTAAGCGGCAGCTATCGAGACTTAATCTAATCGTTCAGCTTTGCCAGCAAGTAGCCCACGCCTACCTTGGTAAGGATAAATTGAGGATTGCCCGGGTCTGTTTCAAGCTTTTCCCTCAAATGCCGTATATACACTCTCAGGCTATCGACGGCGCCGGGATAGTCTTCTCCCCAGATTACTTCCCCGAGTCGTGAGTGAGTAACCACATGACCCGCGTTCTGCATCAGATGGCACATGATTCTGCCTTCTATCAAGGTGAGGCTTATCTGTTTTCCTCTGTAGGTCAATTCGAATGTCGAGGGGTCAAGCCTCAGAGGTCCACAAGCGATGGGAGCTTCTTCGTCTGGAGAAACTTTTCTCCGCAACTGGGACTTCAATCGAGCCAGAAATTCCATCTGCCTGAATGGCTTCACAATATAGTCATCAGCCCCTAATTCCAGTCCCTTGACCATGTCCGCCTCTTCACCGCTTACAGTCAGGATAACGACAGGCACCGAAGAAAAGAGACGAATTTGCCTGAGCACCTCGAAACCGTCAATGTCGGGAAGTCCCAGATCCAAAATCACCAGGTCGGGTTTCTCCGATTCTATTAAATCCAGACCTTCTTCGCCCAGCCTTGCCGAGAGCAACTCAGCCTCAGGCCACCTCATCTTGAATGCCAGGCGTACGAAGTTGACGATGGCGTTATCGTCTTCGATAATCAGCACTTTCCACAGTTTAGCCGGCTCCTTAGGTTCTATCTCGTGTCTGTCCGCAGATTCCAGCGGCAGCGAGAAACCGAATGTTGAGCCCCTGCCTACGCTGCTTTTCACCCATATCTTGCCGCCGTGCAATTCCACCAGCATCTTGCAGAGCGCAAGGCCCAGCCCCAGCCCCTCCGAAGATTCCCCCCTGGGAAGCTGGTGCGGCTGGAACAAGAATTGCTGTTCCTCCTTCGACATGCCGCGACCGGTATCGCGCACCTCGACAACAATGTCGTTGTCTTTTCTCCTGGCTCCCAATCTGATATTTCCACCCTGTGGTGTGAACTTGAGGGCGTTATCCAGAAGATTGGTCACAATTTGTCGCAGCTTGGCCGGGTCGGCTCTGACTACAGGCAGGCCGGGTGTCAGGGATAAGTCCAATGACTGACCGCGTTTCAAAGCCACCGGCTTCATGGAATCCGCTATATCCCTGAGCATCTGCGACAGGTCAACCATTTCGGGCTTTAGCGCGAGCATGCCCACCTCACCCCTCACGAGGTCGAGAAGCTCATTTATTCTGCTATCCAGGCTCGAGGCACCCTGACGGATATTCCTTGCCAGTGTCTGCAGCGGCTCGGTGTCGATTTCGGAAGCGAGCAGGTCGGAAGAGGCGAGCAACGAAGTCAGCGGCGTCTTTAGCTCGTGAGCAATGACGCGCGTGAACTCCACCCTCTTTTTCATCTCCTGTTCCAGTTGCTGTCTCAATTCCCTTTCCTGCTGATACATGTGCTTCAGCGTTTCCTCTGCTTGCCTGCGTTCCGTAGTATCGCGAACATTAGCAACGATGCCGTTGACCGCCGGATTATTCAGCAAATTTTGCCCTACCACTTCTACAATGCGTAATGAACCATCCTTGTGCCAGACACGCAGTTCAGTTCGAGCAATCGCTCCCGGTCTCTGAGCAATATCGCCGAAGATACCAGACACCCTCGGCAAATCATCTGCGTGTACAAACGCAAACGGGCTTTGACTCATGGTCTCTTCCAGCTTGTATCCCAGCAGGCGTTCGAATGAGGGGCTTAAAAAGGTAAGGAGTCCCTCACTATTTATAATCGCCATCGCTTCCAGGGAGTTTTCGATGAGAGCACGAAAATGCTCCTCGCTGAATTTCAACTCCTCTTGCATACGCTTTTGCTCTGTTATATCGCGAAAATTGGCGACTATGCCTTTTATTGCGGGGTTATCGAGAAGATTCTTGCCCACCACTGCGATGGTATGCCAGGAGCCATCTGCATGCTTGGCGCGTATTTCGTAGTGCACTGTGGAGCCCGGTTTTTTGAGCAGCTCCTCGAATGTTCTGGAGCCGTTCGATATGTCAGCAGGGTGTACGAAGTCGAAGGAGCTTCTGCCGATGTCGTCTCCCATTTTATATCCGAATACGCGCTCGATAGACGGGCTTTTGTAGCGGATAGCGCCGTCACCGCCGATGATTACCATCGCCTCCATTGCGTTTTCTATCAGCGCCTCAAAGAACTCTTCCTTATGCCGCAATTGGTTCTGGGACTGTTCCTTGCCGATTACGGTTTTGGAGGCAACTTGCTTGCGGATACGCTTGTGCTGTGACTTAGAGCCTTTGCTCTTGTCCTGCTTCGGCATGTCTTACCTCATTATTACAAATATCGGACAGGAGAATATTAAGCACGAATTAGCTAAGTGTCAATTTCCTCAACTAATCCCGATGACAGTGCCTTATCATTTACCCACCGGACAGCAGTTTATACACTCATAGCAGGTATATAACAGAGTCACACTCTGAGCCTGGTAAAGATTCCAGTATTCCGGGTCACGCAGCATTGCTTTCTGTTGCTCCGGCGGGGCATCCAACAGCCTTTGCATAAACTGTATATGCGCAGCCATGCCCCATTTCTGCTGCTTATTGAGACATTTAACGGCGTCCTTCAACGTGTGCGTATCGAGCGCCTGTGCCGGGCAAGACTGCACACATGTGGCACAATCCCCGCACAATTCTTCCTCCATCGGTTTGTCCGCTTCCAGCAAAGCGTTGGTGACTACAGCTCCCAGCCTTACTCTGGGTCCCCATCTATGTGTGAGAAGCAGACGGTTTTTCCCTATAGTTCCCAGGCCGGCGCCTATTGCAACATGACGGAGCGAGATATCTCCCAGAAGGCCCTTGGTCTCTCTGCTCATTTCAATAGGCGATGCCGGCACTACCAGTGCAGCCCTGTAACCGCGCTCCTCAATGAGCCTTCCCAGCCGCAGTGTCAGTAGTTCTTCTTCTCTGTAAGTTGCGTGGGTTGATATCATGGCTGAGAATAAACTGGGGCTTTCGATAGACCCGCGCAGCATGGGAATGGCGAAAACGATAACGCTGTGTGCATCAACCATAACCTTGGTCACCGGCAGCGGAGGTGTGCAGGGCGGAATCGATTCTATGGCTGCTACACCAACCAGTGCTGCTCCACCAGCTATGGCTGCAGCCTTGATTTCTTTGGTAAGCTCACGCGCTGAGAATCCGGTTTTCATGGGACACCTCCTAATCCTGCAACTTGCCCGAATCTAATCTCGTGTTTTGCAGAGTGTTTCCCTCGTTTTCGATATGTCCTGACTATACTATAGACACGATGGCGTTACGCTGAGTGCCCCAAAATCGCTAGATTCCGGAATTTTGAGAGACGTTAGTTGCTCAATGACAAGATAAGACCGTCAGCGATTCATGAGCTTCATGAAATCCGCTGTTGTGCCTTTTTCAGCGGTTATCTTCAGTGCCATCTCGGTTAGTGTCGGTGGAGTTTCGGGAACATGCTGCCGGGGGACAAGGCAAACGGCTTCGACATCGCAAGCAGAAACGCAAAGACCGCACCCGATGCATCGTTCCGGGTCAACTACAGCCACCGACCCTTCAACCTTTATGGCTGAAACCGGGCAACGCTCATCCTCGCATATCCCGCAGCCCGTACAGAGGGCTGCATCAACCTGCGACTGCCATCTGCTTACAGCAAATGCATTCGGGTTCTTGAACTGCGTGAGCCCGCGTAAAATAGTACAACAGCAGGGGCAGCAGTTGCAGATAAGGTTCAAACGGTCCTGGCTGTTGTTCGTAGTGTGCACCAAGCCAGCTTCCTCAGCGCGACGCACTACATCCAACGCTTCTTTCTTCGTGATTTCCCTGGCAAAGCCCCTTTCGATGAGATAGCGACCGGTCCTGTCAAAAACCAGGCACACATCCCTTGGCTTATCGCAAGCCCCGATGCTCACGCGGCAGGCGCACTGGGCGAGTGCATAGGTATCGTTCCTCTCCAGCATTTTCGAGACAACCTCGAATGGAAGTACCTCGATTCGGGCATCGATTGCTTTTTCAATCGGGATCACCCTTGTAATAGGAGTCTGACTTCCCGCAAACGATTCCCCCAGTCCTTCACGGTGATACTCCTCCCACAATTTTGCCAGCGCCTCGTGCATAGGCTCACCGCCGCCTTTCATGAAAGGGAACTCAAAGAGCCCGGGAATGGTGGGAAGCAGTGAGTATTCCATGACTCCGCCTTTTCTCCGGCTGAAGACT
>VGNW01000040.1 GCA_016865955.1 Chloroflexota bacterium
AGAGATGATGGGTAATCTGGGCTTGACCGAAGCCGACCTGGACAAGGCGCTGGAAGCCGGAGAGGCGGAGAAGCTGGTGGCTCTGTACCGCAAGCGGGGTCGCATCTCAATGGCAAAAGCCACCTATGCCGGTCTCAAGAAAGCCAAACCGCAGGAGCACTATCAGTTCTTCCCCGACTTCGTGGACAAGTCTAGAGAGGTATTCTGAGGAGGGTTTTCACACCTTTTGGAACTTGGGATTTGTAATTTCTCTGTTAATTTCTCATCTTGATTACGAAGGTATGCGGCGTCGGCTCGCCGCCCTTCTGATGCCCCGCATGGACCAGCTTCTTCTCATTGAGGTCTAATACCTTCTCCACCTCGGGTATCATCCTGATCACATCCATAAGCGGTACAGGGGTTGTCAGAAACAGCTCGATTTTAACGCCTTTGTCCAGCGAGCCCGTCAACTCCATAACTTTAACATTGGGGATGTTCTTCAATTGCTTGTGCAGTTTGAGCATATGGTCTAAAGCGATGGGAGGCGGGAGTGTCAGTTGCACCAGGTCTTTATACAGGATAGATTCCTCTTTATCCCCGTCTTTTTGAGTTATTGAAAGCTCCTCGGGTTTCCGGGCAACTGTGCTTTCCTGCACCGGCGCATCATTTCCCGGTGGCGGAGGTGTTAACGCGATTAATTCCTCTTTGGCAAGCTCGGCAGCTTTATCCTTACCGCCGTTATTCTCAGGAACGAACTCTATAACCCTGCCCTTGGATTTATCTTCCGCTTTGACAGCGGCGGGCATTTCCCTGTCGGCTTCGTTTACAATTACGGGAGAACCTGTCTCAGCTTCCTCAGCGACCTCTTTGCTCGCAACCGCCGGCTTCTCATCCGCAGTTGCGGCAACCTGTACCTCAGCTACCGCTGGAGCCGCTTCCATCTTGGGCTCCTGCACTATCTCTGGAACATTACTTTCAACCTTCTCAATTGCATTTACCTGAATTCCACTGACGGCTGCAGGTTGCTGCTCAACAACTTGCTCTTTTTTTGATTGCGACTTCGCGCCTTCCGCATCCTTTACCTCGATGACCATCCGGGCAGCTTCGTCGTCCGCGCCTTTTGCTATCTCCTGAACGCTTCTGTCAGCCGCTTCCTTCGCTTTTTCTATAATCCTGCGCGCTTCGGCTTCGGCTTTCTCCCTGGCTTTAGCGACTATCTGCTGTGCCGCCGCCCTGGCTTCCTCCTCAGCTTTACCAATAATCTGATTGGATTTTTTCTCCACAAGGCTATCGATGATTTCCTTCTTCATGGCTTGCGCTTCTTCCATTACATGTGTCGATACCTCAAGCACAAACCACGATACCTTCTCTTCAGCCTCTTTTATTGTCAGTTCAGCATTCTTCTCTACTTCAATCCTGGACTCGAATATAATCCTGTCAATCTCAGCCTCGGCTTTTTCCCTGGCTTTATCTATAATTCTCTGAGCTGCCGACCTGGCTTTCTCCTCAGCAGCAGAGACTATTCTGCTGGCATTTTGGTCGATGTAACTGTTGATATATGAGGTCACTTCGCCATCCAGAGCACTCGCAATCGGCCCCGCATTATTTCCCTCTGAATTATTCATCTGATCGCTCATCTTTCCACCTCTCAGTAGGTCGGATACCTTCGCCTGAATCTAGTAACGATGTTAAGAATATTGTGTTACTTCCGCCTCCGTTGCACTCTGCACGTCTAAAGAGCCTAAATACACTTGGAACTCCAGACTTCCCATAATTGATGCATACCGTTGTCGCCCCTGCGTCTAACCTGTACGGCTTCACCCTGCGTTTCAAGGTATTCCGCCAGTTGCACAGCGGCTCTCTTAACCCTGGTCACCAGAACACAGCACATCGTTCTGCCATCGGGCGATATCTAATCCGATTTGTCATTGAGCTCGATACCGGCTGCGTTAACAGCATTGCGCGACTCTTTTTCAGCCTTCTTTTTCGCCCTGCTGATGATTTTCCGCGCCTCAGCCTTAGCCTTCTTATCAGCCTCAGCGATTATTTCAGCAACTCTCCGTTCCGCCTCCGTCTTTATGCTCTCGGCTTCCTTGCGAGCCTCGAGCACAGTCCTGTCTGCAAGCTTTTTCAGAGAGTCCACATGCTCCAGTTTGTTAATAAGCTCGGAATTCTGGTCTACGAGGCTGTTTATGAAAGACGCAATATCGTCGTCCAGACCGGCCATGCCCGGTCCCGGCTTATGTTTTTCCATTACCTTGGGTTTGCCATTTTTTCTGAACATATTGCCTCGACCTCCAGGCGCTATGACAACTATCCTCTGAGAAGTTTAACGAAAAGTAATGCCTTTCTGCAATGGGAATTTCGTCCCTGACTAGCTAGGACTTTGGTATTTTTGCGCTGGGCTTAAAGTACTATCTTCTCTCTTGCTCTTTCTGCTCTCTCAGATAAAAAAGCAGGGGCACAAAATTTTGTGCCCCTGCTTTTTATTATCCCGATCCGCTGTCTATTCGGTGACCACTATCCCCTCGCCCAGCGTTTCTGCCTTGATGTCGGGGTTGTAGTAGGAATATGCCTGCGAGGCAACGCCCTTCGCCTTGACCGGATACAGCGCTTTCACATCGAAGCTGAAGTTTATCTTATCGCCCGCCTCCATGTCCTCGATGTAGAATATCACCTTGCGTCCCGCTATCTCATAGCGCTTTATCTGCTTGTTGCCTTCGACAACCGCCGCTACGGATTCCGCAACCGGCGCAAAACCTGTGGGCACCGACACATCCAGTACCACCATCTCCGCCTTCATCTCGATGGGCGGAGCGAACTCCAGCGCTACGGATACCTTGACCAGGTCGTTCACCTCGACCTCGGTGGTATCGTAGTCAACGTCTATCTTCAGTATCTCCTCGCCCTTCTCCTCATCGGGAAGGTTGAACCGCGTGACCGCCTGGGCGATAACCTCGCCCCTGCCCTCGGCAACCAGGCTAACCTCTGTATTTACCGGCACTTCCACTACCTGCAGCACATCGAAGTTGTCCTGCTTGATCCTGAGCTGCTTCATCTCGCTGCCAGCTGTTATGGTTACGGTTAAATCCACATCTGCCCTGGCATCAGTGGCGTACTCGGTGAGCGCCTGCAGCGCCACCACGGTATCCTGAGTCGAGCCGTAGCCGCCGTAGGCGTTTCTCTGCGACACCAGCCACTTCGCCGCCTTCGAGGCATTCAGCGCATCGCCGTGCTTTATCAAAGCCAGCGTGGCATAGCCGGTGGCTTCGATGACCGTGCTCTGGTTGAACTCCCAGGGGTTCGCCTCTTTCAGTGGGATGGGCCCTTCAACATCGCCCCAGTGCAATCCGTTCTCGTCCTCTTCCGCCATCTCCATCAGTTTATTGTAAGCCTGGTCTTTGAGGGCGCTGCCGCCCAATTCCAGCGCATAGGTCACGATCGCCATAGTGTAGGCATCGTCTATCTCGTTGAGTTGACCTTCGAGATAGCCGACCGCCTTCGCGGAAGCTGCCTGCTCACCGGATTCCAGCAGAGCTACGGCAACATAAGCAGTCAGCGCCGTCTTGCCCTCCAGACCTCCCAGCATCTCCTGGTGATGAACAAAGCCCACCTGGTCGAAGGAGCCATCGGCATTTTGATGACCGGTAATCCATTCCTCAGCCTCATCCAGAATGCTGTCGTCTATGTAAATCAGGTCTTTAGCCTGCGCGAAGCACTTCATCACGAAGGCGGTGAGGAACAGGCTGCCGCTTTCATCGCTCTCTCCGAAGGCGGAGAAGCTGCCGTCGCTGCGCCGGTAGATAAGCTCCCTCTGATAGCCTGTTATCATCAGTTTCTCAGCCTTCGCCATTATCTCCGGCTTGAGCTGTCCCGACTCGGTGAGGTATTTGGTTATGTAAACATCGGGTGCAAACACAATCATGTTCTGCTCGCCGCAGCCGAAGGGCATCTGAATAAGACCTTCCAGTCCCTCGATGGTCTGAGTCAGGTAGCTGGAGGTAACCGCTATGTATGCCCTGCCCGAGTCCGTAACCACAAAGGCCGGTATAGAGGTATCCACGACCCTGTTCGCGCCGGCGGAGAGCACCAGGTTCTCCACGAACTCCCGGGCAACGCCCTCAGGTGCGACGATGAGAGTCTTTATCACCGCATCGGCAGCCTGAACGCTCCTGGCGGTAACCTTCATCTCGTTGACTCCGAGGCTGGTCGGCTTTATCATGAACTCCACGCCACCGACCTCGTTCGCCGCTATATTGATCGTCCTCTCGGAGACATCGAGCAGGTCGAACCATTCGGCGTCCTCAATCTGTACCAGCACGCTCTGAGTTTCATCCAGGTAGTTGTACACCGCTATCCTGACCGGGAACTCCTCGCCCCTTATCGCCGAGTACGGTAAATCCACGCTGAGGAAGAACGGCTGGAACGCCGTGAGCTGGTCTTCTGCTATGCCCAGCCCGTTGCTCTTGGACAGAGCTACAGCGCGCAGCATCCAGGTAGTGATTGAATCGGGCACCTCTACCTGCACGGTAGCCTTTCCATCGGGTCCCGTGACCACCTCCTGCCATATCCAGGTCTCGGGGAAGAACTGCCTTATCCTCTGCACTTCGGCAAGACCTGCACCACTGGGCGTAGCTGCAGGAACCGGCGGCATACCTCCCGCAACGCCGTCCGCCATCTCCTGTACCCCTGCTCCGGCGAAGAATCTTATCGCCTTATCCCAGATACCGGCTTTCCATTCCATCTTGTACTGCTCGCCCTCGGGTATCTTGCTGTCGCTGAGCACTACCACTCCGGCATCATCGAAAATATCCTGAGCGCCTTTGACGTCGATGCCCTCATAGATTGATATTTCGTGCAACTCAGCCTGCGGCTCCATATACAGCCGCTCCAGCTCATCGAAGACCTGCTGCATATTCAATCTATTCCCAGCAAGAATGTAAACGGATTTATCCACCGCTGCCAGACCGACCTTCGACTCGCCCTCAGTCTGGATGTTTATCTCGACCCCATCGCCGGGGCTTGCCTCGTCCTCGCTGAACTCTACCACAACATTGTGCGGATATACCGCCTCTACTGCGAACGGCAGGCAGTCCGCCGCCACTTCGCTGTTGGGCAGTATCTGATAGACCAGAAGCTTGGCGGAGGGCGCCATCAGGGGCGTGACATCGAATGATATTTCATCGCTTCTGGTGAAATCAGTGAACACTACCCTGTCCCGCGCCACTACCTCATAGTAGAAATTGACTGCCTCGCTGGTGGAATGAACCCTGAACCTGATTTCCTCTCCCACCCTGGGCGTGCCCTCGCTGATTTGCTCCAGATGAATGAAGTTGCCCGAAGGAGAGTACCCGGCTTGAACAATCTTGGAAGCCTGCGCCGGCTCCGTGGAGGATACAGGGGTGAGTTCGAATGCCTCTATGACCATCGCCACGCTGTCCGCAGGGGCAGTTACCTCAACCAGCGCCTTTCCCTTATTAGTGTCAACCTCCTGCTCCTGCTTTCCCTGCTCCTGGAAGTCTTTGTTGAGATAGGTCACCGTCATCTGCACCCTGGTATCTACAGCCTCATTGCTCGGCGTCTCGGTGATGATAAGCAGGTTGAACGGCAATCCGGGCTTGAACACCGGCCCCTCGGGTATTATCTGTATGTTTACCGGGGTCGATGCCACCGTGAGCAGTTCGCTGGTGCTCTCTTGATAGCCGGTGGCGTTCTCCTTGACCGTTACTTCGAGCATGACATTGCCCGTGCCGCCTCCCGCCGGTGTTCCGGCGACATACCCCGCAGCAGGTATTTCGAAGTCGGTCTGATAATCTATCGTCTTGGCGACAGTGGCATACTCTTTCCACTCGCCGACGTATTTCGAAGCCTTGATAATAAGCTCGCCCTTCACCGGCTTGCCGAAGCTGTATTCCGCAGCCACGCTGCCCGTAATCGGCTCGTTGACCAGATACCACTCCTTGGGCAGTTCCACCTTGACCTCGTACTTGGGCAGCACATATTCCTCGACTCTCACATCTACTTGAGTTTTTCCCTCGGCGGAGGCAGCGGTTATCTTCCATACGCCCAGGTTAGGCTCGGTGGAAATCGGCAAATCCAGCGTAGCCATGCCGTACTCGTCGGTGGTTGTTTCGCTGCGAAAGATTTTTATCCCTTTGTTATCCAGAGCCTCGACGGTAACGGGCTGGCTCGTCGGCTTCAGCTCGGGATTCAATGTGATAGCCCTGATGTGGATGGTCTGTCCCGGCTTGTAGATAGGCTTATCGGTCTCGATGAAGGTGAGCACCGCCTTCTCTATTTTTACACTCGCCTGATCCTCAAAACCGGCCCCTTTGACCTTTATCGTGTAATCGCCTTCCGCAACAGCGGGGACCTTGAACTCTATAGTACCTTTGCCGTTGATTTTCCTCGCGACCTGAACGACCTCATTCCCGTCCTTGAGCAGGGTCACCTCGACCGTGCCCGAGGCGAGCTTCCCCTCGTTGAACAGCGTCAGGGAGACCGCTTCCTGTCCCCCAGCTTGCAAGACTTTAGGCACAACAGCGATATAGCTTACAATCCCCTCTTCTGCCTCTTTATCGGTGAATGCCGGCACGATGGGAGCTACCACAGCGATAATGAGCAGAAGAATGAACGCAATACCTATGGAACCAGTGCTTATGGATTTCATGCTTCCTCCTCCACAGCGTCTAGAAACGCTTTTTCTACCCACCCCACACGCATTAAGGGGCAAGGGGTTTAAACCCCTTGTCTTATTGTATCAGAGGCGCGGGGATTACGCCCCTTCTGTAAGATAAAGACGGAATTCCGGCGGATAAAGTTCCTGCTTATGAGGTAGGGGCACGGTGCACCGTGCCCCTACCTGATTTCACCTATCCTATGCAATTATTTCGGGCTTGCTTTCGCCTTTTCCTCTGCAAGCTCCTTCTGGTACGCCTTCCAGCCGGGGCACCAGCCCGTATGCCATTTCCATATCCTGCTCATAATTGCCTTGGGATTTTTCTCGGCACGTTTACGCATACTGCAATCAGCACAACGCGACTTCATTTTCTCACCTTCCTTTCCTGAATCGCTCGAATCTTAGCAATGGGCGCTTCTTTTGTCAATTTACCCCCTCTGGCGCTAAAAATTTTCCTGAAACTGGCTATACCATATTATATATTTTAGTGCTATTATGCTAATGCCAGAAGGTCCGGAAGAGGTGATAACAATGGTCTTAAAATTGCGGCGAGACAGCGAAAGCCCGATGTACCTCCAGATAAAGGAGGCTTTGCGCTCCGAAATAGTCAGCGGCACGTTCCCTCATGGAACATTTCTGCCGTCATCAAGGCAACTGTCCCAGGAGCTGGGCGTCAGCCGCATCACCGTGACTAATGCCTTCGCCGAACTGGAGGCTGACGGCTTCGTGCAGGGCGACCCGCGGCGCGGCGTGTTCGTTCTGCCGCTCTGGGAGAAGGCGATGACGACTCCTGGCAAATCTGTTGAACTCGCCCCCGCCTGGCAGCAATCGCTGGACAAAGGCCCGGGCTGGTTGAGCGAAAAGACCAGGCTGGACTTATTAGGGCAGACCAGAAAGAACGGAGCTATACCTTTTAATGCCCTGCGCCATGACCTGCATTTTCTGCCCGCTAATGAATTTCGTAACTCGTTAAACAACGTGCTTCGCGAGGATGGCGGTTTAGCCCTCGACTATGAAGTGAATGAGGGTTATCTGCCTCTGCGGCGGACACTGGCTCAATATTTGCGTCGCCTCGGCATTCTGGCCGATGCTGAAGATGTCGTCATAACTTCAGGCGGTCAGCAGGCTATCGATTTGCTGTGTCAGGCGCTGGTGCATCCCGGAGATACAGTAATTATGGAAAACCCCACCTATACCAATGCCCTGACCGTATTCAAGACCAGACAGGCAAGGGTCGTCGGCGTGCCTGTTGACACCGAGGGCATGAATATAGATATGCTTCGAGGGCTTCTCGAAAAGGAATCGCCTCGCCTCATCTACACCGTTCCTACCTTCCATAACCCGACCGGCGTCATTATGAGCGCAACCAGACGAAGGGAGCTGGTGACGCTGGCTCACAAGTACGGCGTCCCCGTGATTGAGGACGACTATATGCGAGAGATACGATTCGGCAGCCCGATCCCGCCGCCCATCGCCTCCTTCGACAGGCATGGGAACGTTATCCATATCGGCACGTTCTCCAAGTCGCTGATGCCTGCGCTGAGGCTGGGCTATGTCGTGGCACACGGCGCCCTGAGAGAACGCCTGATTACGCTCAAGCGAACGGCAGATATAAGCTCCTCCTCTCTGATTCAGAGGGCGCTGAACCGCTACCTGACATGCGGAGAGGTACAGAAGCACTGGAAACGGGTGAGCCGCCTGTGCCGGCGCCGCCAGATGGCGATGGTAGCAGCTCTGGAACAGCATTTCCCCGAAGGTGCTCAATGGTCGGTGGCAGAAGGAGGGTTCGCCATATGGGTCTCTCTGCCGCAAGGGGTCTCGGCGAGGAGACTGCTCCATGAATCCCTGAAACATAATGTGAGCTTCGCTCCGGGAGAGCTATTCTTTATTGAGCCTGCCGACCAGCCTTTTATGAGACTGGGCTTCGCTCCGGTTAACGAAGAGCAGATTGAACGCGGTATTAAAGTGCTGGGCGACCTGATGCGTCAGCAGGCAAAGAGGGGGAACTGAAATGATACACGACCCGTATTCCGTTGACATCGATATGAAATACAAGCAGGACAAGTACCTGCATGAGGCTGTACACGAAAGGCTGCTGCGTCAGGTTAATGCGGCTGAGAATGTGGCAAACCCAAAGCGGCGCTTCTGGGTCAGAATCCAGATAATCGTCAAGATTATTTCCCGGGGAAGAGAAGGACTGCCTCAGCAGACCTCAAGAATGAGTGATTTGCCCTCGCCCCTGGAAACCAGCTTCAGACATCTGTAGGGGCACAGCGTGCTGTGCCCCAATCATACTCGCTGTTTCCACAATTAGTGTTCGGAAAACAATATGGGCACTAATTTATGCAGGCACCTTTTTATCTCGCCCCGGCAATGTGCGTAGACCTCTTCTCCTCCGCCAAAGGGGTCGCCGATATCGCCGGATTCCCCGACAAACTCTTTCAAAGTAAATATCGCTTTACCGTCAGCCTCCGCCAGCTGATGTACCCTTTTCTTCTGCTCCGCGCTCATAGTCAGTACCAGGTCCGCCTCCTCCAGAAGCTCCCTGTGCCTCTTCAAATCCCGGGAGCGGAAATCATTGACCGCAATCCCCTCCTCCTTCAGCAGCCATCTCGCATCGAATGTCATGTCGCTGCCATCGCGGGCGTTAGGAGATATACCGGCGGAGGTGATTTTAAACTCGTTTGTTTTCCCTTTGAATTCAGCCAGCATCTTCTTGAGCATAGCCTCGGACATCGGGCTGCGGCAGGTATTGGCATCGCAGATAAACAGGATAGACCTGAAAGGCGGTTTTCCCTTGCTTGAACGAAAGGCGGATTCGGAACTATGTGGCTGCATCTCATATATTTTACTGTGTTACCTGCTCGAACGCAAAGATTCGCCGCAGTGCGCTGCACCGCTACTTTCTCAGTTCCTGCCTTGCACCGATTCGCACCTATATGTACACTACTATAACTGGGGAGTGCAGAGGGGTTTCCCCTCTGCCGGGGGCTTGGGGGTGTCCCCCAAAACTTAAATTCCCCCAAGATTGGGGGATTCAGGGGGTTGATGTATACTGCTCTAGCAATCTCCTGATGAGAAAAGGAGGATAGCAGTGCCCAGGGCAAAGGTTAACGGAATCAACCTGTATTACGAGGTTCACGGGCAGGGTGAGCCGCTTGTCCTCATAATGGGATTCGGCAGTACACATGCGGGATGGATTTTTCAAAGGCGCGCTTTCCAGAAATATTTCCGTGTGATTACCTTCGATAATAGAGGCGTGGGGAAGACCGATAAACCAAACGGTCCCTACTCGATGCGCATGATGGCTGAAGATACCATCGGCTTAATGAATCATCTGAATAATGAATCATCTGAATATAGAAAAGGCACACATTATGGGCGTATCTATGGGCGGCTACATTGCCCAGGAGCTTGCCATAAATTACCCGCAACGGGTGAACAAACTCGTCCTGGGCTGCACCTACGCCCGTCAGGATGCCAGGTGCGGACACTCTGCGGAGTACCACTGCGGACTGGGCGTCCCCGACGGATGTTCATCAGCAGAGCTTAAAAAAGTACCTGTGAGCAAGGTGCTGCGAGCCGAGTTCCCGTTAGCCTTCAACAGCAGGCTTTACGGTTTAGTGACAGGTCTCTTGATGAATTTCCTCGCCGGGCGAATGGCGACCGGTGGCGTCGCCGCGCAATTCCAGGCTATTGCCGGGCATGATACGCTGGACAGATTGCACCTGATTCAAGCCCCGACGCTGGTAATCACAGGGACTCAGGACAGGATAATCAAACCAGCCTCGTCAGAAGTGCTGGCGAAAATGATACCGAATGCCAAACTGGTTAAAATCGAGGGCGGCTCTCACTCCGTATTTATCGGGAAAAGAGGCAAATTCAACCAGGAAGTCCTTAATTTCTTGAGAGATTGCTAAGGTCTTGGGGTTTCCCAATAAATAGACTATAATGATTCTTGAGACGGAGAAATGGCGATATTCCCCGAGATAGACCTGAGCAAATGCGACGGCTGCGGCTTATGTGTCACCGTCTGCGAGCCCGGCGGCCTGATACTGGTCGATGACCCCATTGTGGCGATTGTGGAGACCGCGATTTGCGACTGGTGCGCCGATTGCGAAGCCGTATGCCCCACCGGAGCCATACGCTGCGCTTACGAGATAGTATTCGATAACGTTTAGAAGTCTTTCGAGGTTACCCCACAGGGGTGAATCCCCAGTCTGTGGCAAGCTCCTCTGCCTCACTCCGCAGCTTGCTCCGCGATTTCCCTTTGGCAAAAACGCTCAGACATGCAGTGGCGATCTGCTTCGCCAGATTCCACTCCAGCAGCTTCTCACGCTTTGTCAGCAACTGGTCGGAAACTACGATGAGATACAGCTTGATATCGGGCGACTCCCGCCCTCGATGCAGGACTACCTCCCTCACCATGCAGCCCTTGAGGTAATGGGTAGTGAATCGGCAAGCGTCCAGCACGAACTCCTCCAGTTGCGGCGCTTTGGTCAAGATTCTAGCGACCGCCCCAGCTACGGCATCGGAGGTGCATATGTTTCGTATCTTTCCCTTCAGTTCCTCTAATCCCGATTCGGGAGCCGGCAACTTTTTGCGAGAAGCTTGTCGATTCATATCACCCCCCTTTTCCTCACAAGGATTCTAGCCTACCGAACAGCGTTAAGCAAGGGCTTTACTTAAAAAGTCAAACCCGCAGAGCTTCATACAGGCTCGTGCTGCGACCTGACGACTCGTAAGACCACGCCTCTGGGAGCAAGCCGGGCAAACCAGGGCGCAAATTTGTATATCAGTCCCGGAATCTCGATGAGCTTCCCCTTTTTCAAAGCCTTATAGCCAGCCTCGGCAACCACGGCGGCATCCATCATTTTCCGCTGTACGGCGCGGCAGTTCTCCATATGCGCCCTCTTTTGAAATTCCGTCTTAGCCAGACCGACGCAAAGACAGCTAACCTTGACGCCGGTACCCTGAAGCTCGTTTGCCAGAGCCTCCGAGAAATGCCGGACGAAAGACTTGGTTGAGCAGTACACCGCCTCCCTGGGCGTGGGCAGAAACGCGCACAGCGAGGCTGCATTCAATATGTAGCCCGATTTGTCCTTTACCATCCCCCTGACGAACAGCTTGGTCAAATGCATCAGAGCAACAGCATTCACCTGAATCATGTCAAGCTCCTGCTGCAGGTCGGTTTCGAGGAACATGCCGTAGACGCCGTAGCCGGCATTGTTGACCAGCACATCCACGCCGATTTTCCCCTTTTCCAGCTCGGAGAATATCTCACGAGGTGCTTTAGGGTCAGCCAAATCCTTGGCTAAGACCTTCACCTTCGTGCCATACTTGCCCTCGATTTCCCTCTTCAACTCTTCAAGTTTATCCCGGCTCCTCGCCACCGCCACGATGTCCTTGCCGTCCTTTGCCAGCAGCTTCGCCAGTTCATAGCCGATGCCGCTGGAAGCGCCGGTTACCAGAGCGTATTTCCCCTTGCTGCCAATCATGGCTCGTCCTCCTGACAGACCTCGCTATATCCCAATGGGACTCATATCATAACACAGGAGTCAATAACGTAGGGGCGAGGTGCCCTCGCCCATGCCAAGGGGCGTTCAATTGAACGCCCCTACAAAAATTCACCATCTTCAGCGAAAATAAATCACGTAGGGGCGCAAGGCTTTGCGCCCCTACGCCAGATACAATCGTTACCCTTTTTGTGTCTTTCCTGCCCAAGCAGAAATCCACGTCCCCCGGGCAGCTTGGAGCACCCGCTCCAACCCCGCCGTAGAGGCACGGTGTCCCGTGCCTCTACGACACAATATTTCGTCAAGCTTAGGGCATATTTTGTTTTTCACGCCAGATAAACATGTAGGGGCACAGCGCGCTGTGCCCCTACAACACAATTATTTGTCTCTTAGCATAAGTCAGACTTTTCGTTTAACGCTAGATAATGCTGTAGGGGCGACCCAATGGGTCGCCCCTACGCCAGATACAATCGTTAGCCTCTTAATGTCATTCCTGCGCATGCAGGAATCCAGGTCCCTCGGGTAGGTTGGAGCATCCGCTCCAACCACGCCGTAGGGGCACAAAATTTTGTGCCCCTACTTAATTTCCGGCCACCACATATATAATAACAATAGCGATAGCCATCACTAAGGGGATGATTACCATTGCCAAAACAAGTTTGAGAATCATCTTTGATTGTCTATCTGCCTGCTTGTTCAACTCTTCCAGTGAATAAGGCTTTTGTCTTTTCGAGGAACGCCATCCTATGGTGAAAAAAATGCCCATAGCAATGAGCAGATACCCCGTAAAAGCCACTGCCCAGACTATACTCCCCGTAAATACATAGATGGCCCAACAAAGCGATGAAAGGAACGCTAAAGGGTAGGTGAAAACCAGTGAGAACAATATCTTTTTTTGGGCTTGTGTTATCGGAGCTTCGCGGGCATGAGAGTTCCTGCCCCGCATCGCCATATAGATAGCCATGACGATACGAATCAGCATTGGAAAGAAAACAAGAAAAGATAGCGGTACTAGAATAGCCGCAAGCTTCATATAGTTGGTAAACCCTTGCCTTCCAGATAATGCTATTTAGGGAATCTCTGAATAAGTATAGATTTATGAGATAATAATGGCAGATCAAAATCAAGGAGTTCTGCCGATGATACAGGGACCCACTTTCGCCAGCTTGGCCTATGACAATAAAAAGAAGCAAACCCGCA
>VGNW01000041.1 GCA_016865955.1 Chloroflexota bacterium
GACATTTTCCCTGTCGAATAGCGGCCCTTTGTGCCATAGCTCCCAGGTGAAATCCTCGGGCCCATAATTGAGCATGCGATATTTGACAATGATGTCCTGAGCTTCAGAAGGACATTGAACTCCTTCTCGCTGCCCTTCTACGGTGCTCCACTGCCCCCAGCTTTTAACCTCGGGGTCGTAGCAAACTTCTGTGTAAAGATGTACTTTGAGCACATAACGTATTCCAAGGGGGACCGACAAAGTATATTTGCCGAGTTCGTTCGTATGTCCTGTGGCGATAAGCTTGTCTCCAGACCAGGCGCTTACCGTAGCTCCCGGAATAGGGATGTCTGCCCCGGCATTGAATAGCTTGTCTCCATCCTCGTCTTTAAAAACCGTTCCTGAAATCGTTGCTTTCGCCGTCAATTCAGGAGACAAAGGATATGCAGGATTATCTAACTCCAGCTCATTGTTCAGTAGGGTATATGGCGTTTTCTTCATGGTATTTACCTGCGACCTTGTTGTAACTCGGTTTCTCCTGCCTGTAATAGCGCATCCAGCGCTTCAGTGATAAGCGTTAGCTGTGATGAATCGACTGCCTCAAGCAGCTCTTTAGTACGGTCGCGAGCCAGTTGCCATAGCCCGCCGATCATTTTTTGCCCTTTGTCCGAGAGACGGCACAGAACCACGCGGCGGTCTTCGGGCAGGCTTTCCCGCATAACGGTATCCCGCTCCACGAGACGGTCTACAACTCCGGTTGCTGTTGCCAGGCTAACATCCAGAGCGGTGGCGATTTCGCTCATGCGCGTCGGTCCGCTGAGGAATAGAAGCAAGATAACCTTGAGCTGCGGCATGGTAAGGTCCAACTGAAGCCATTCCTTGGGAACTATGGGGAAGAGCTCTCGAAAAGCCTTCTCCCCGAGCTGAAGTATGTGTTCTACCTGTGCCTCTCTGTTGGATTCTTGCTTCATTTGATACCCCCTGGCTGAATTCGGGCAAGGCACCTGTATCAGCAGTCTCCGGTACTATAGTAAGTGCAACACATTACTTTTGCCTATGACTAACTATTAGCATTATACAAAGTATTATTCGGGATGTCAATAGTAAAAGGAGCAGGAATCATAAAATCGGTAGGAAAAGGAGGCTTTGCTATGGAATAAAGAATCTCTTCATTAGCTATCGATTTTTCTTGACAATCACAGGTTCGGCAGCTTATCATAAACTCAAACTCGTATCAGGTTTAGGATTTTGTTAGAAGCTGATGCACTTCAGGCTGACCTCGGTATAAATTTTAGGGACTCTTCTCTCCTGCAGCAGGCGCTTGTCCATCGCTCCTTTCTGAATGAAAACCCCACTTCCAATCTGTCATCCAATGAGAGGCTTGAGTTCCTGGGCGATGCTGTTCTAGGTTTTGTTGTGGCGAGCGAGCTTTATGCAAGATTCCCTGACCTCCCTGAGGGTGAGCTAACGAAGCTGAGGTCGGCGCTGGTACGGGGCGAGACACTGAGCCGTATTGCATTGTTTTTGAACCTGGGAAATTATCTTTACCTGGGGCATGGCGAGGAGGAGAGCGGCGGTCGCTACCGTCCCCGGAATTTGAGCTGCGCCCTGGAGGCAGTAATAGGAGCAGTTTTCCTCGACCAGGGTCTCGATGTGACGAAGGAACTTATCCTGAGGCTGCTGAGGGGAAAACTCGAACGCATAACAGAAGACAAATCGATATCGGACTACAAATCGAGGCTGCAGCAGCTTATTCAGGCCGACCATAGGGTCACGCCGGTATATCGAACCATCGCTGAATTCGGGCCGGACCATGCCAAGGTATTTACTGTTGAGGTTCTTGTGGGGGAACTGGTAATCGGGCGCGGCCATGGTCGCAGCAAAAGGGCGGCTGAGATGGATGCAGCGCGTTCTGCACTGCAAACCTTCACGAAAGGCTAATCATGTTTGGCTTGTTCAAGAAGACGGAAAAGGGGGTCAAGCGCACCCGCGAGGCGTGGTGGGGCAAGGTTGCCCATCTCTTCGACCACGCTGAGTTCGGGGAAGACCTCTGGGACGAACTCGAAGAGCTTCTCATCTCCGCGGATGTCGGCGTGGCTACCACCGGCAAGTTGATCGGGCAGCTCAGGCAGAGGGTGGAAAGAGAGAAACTCAGAGAAGCCGCCGCTGTCAGAGATGCCCTTAAACAGGGAATAGCTTCCATATTGGCAGTCGGCGATGGCAAGAAAACCGGGCCGGGCGGTCTGGAAGTATTACTGGTGGTCGGGGTCAACGGTGTGGGCAAGACCACCAGTATTGCCAAGCTGGCACATAGTTACAAAGAGCAGGGTAAAAAAGTAATACTTGCCGCGGCTGACACTTTCAGAGCAGCAGCCATCGACCAGCTCAAGATTTGGGGGGAACGTGTTAAAGTTCCTGTGATTGCACACCAGCCCGGAGGAGACCCCGCTGCGGTGGTCTTCGACGCTATGGAGGCAGCCCGGAGAAGCGCCGACGTGGTTATAGTCGATACCGCGGGACGCCTGCATACCAAGTTCAATCTCATGGAGGAGCTTAAAAAGATAAGACGGGTAGTAGATAAATCGAACATAGAGCCGAAGGTGCTGCTCGTCCTCGATGCTAATACGGGTCAGAACGGATTGACCCAGGCAAAATATTTCACCGAGGCTGTTAAAGTAAACGGCGTATTTCTGGCAAAGCTCGATAGCACCGCCAAAGGGGGCATTGTTCTTGCTATCTGCGACGAGCTTAAAATACCCATCCTCTATATCGGCACCGGCCAGGAGCTGGAGGATATTGCTCCCTTCAGCCCTCAGGAATTCGTGGAAGCGCTGTTTTCCAAAGAAAGTTAGCTGTTTGCTACCACCCCAGATGCACGCTCCAGAGAGTTCCCCACAGGTTTACGGCAACCGATAAGGCTACCAGTGCGATAATGCCTTTGTTTATGCGGTTTCCTATTCCGGAGCCGATGAGCAAAAGCAGAAACGGGAAGAAGTCCAGGCTATAGCGGTAGCCGAACTGTACCCATCCCGAAGAGAACCAGAAAAGTGACGGGAGCAGAATCGCTACGGCGGCTAATGCCGCCCATAGGTTTGCCCTGTCAGAAAATTTAGCTTTTAGGACATAGAATACTGCCGGTGTGGTTATCAAAATGCTCATGCCTTCGGGATAAGGCCTCAGGAAGGGGAAGTGGTCGACATACTGCGGAGGCATGAGAAACAAAATGTATAGATGTTCTGCTATATAATGAGGGTTCCAGAAGCCGTACTTGGCGATGTCGGCGGCAAAGTAGGAAGAGTAGCTATGTCCGAGATAACCCGTCTCGATAGGGTTGCCGAAACGCAGGTAGTTGAAAACTCCCAGACCGATTAGCGGCAAGGCTAGCCCCGCCAGAAACTGGATGGGGCGCCTGGGAAAACCGCCTTCTCCGGAAAGCATAGCCAGGAAAAATACGGCGCCGAGCACGACCGGCAGCCGGCTCAATACCGCCAGTCCCAGTAATATCCCTATTAAAAAAGCGCGCCTTCTGCCGGAATACTCGACTAAGCTGAGCAGCAGGAATAAAACGGCTACTATTTCGGCGAAAAACCACGTGGTTCCATGCGTAGCGACTTCCCAGTGCACCGTACCGAAACCGAAGAGGATTGTGAGCAGCCACCGCATCCCGCCTTTGATATTTAAACGACCTAACAGAATCCATACCAGAGCTACGTTTATTGCTCCTACGAACATGCTTATCCTGATCTGGTCGGCGTCCACTCCCCATATTGCCACGGCTGGCAGCAACAGCACTGCGGGCACAGGCGGGCTGGCGAGGTAGTATTTGCCTTCGTGACTTACCAGGTCCTGGTAATAAGACGGGAATCCCTGCAGGTCTACCCTCCCCTCCAGAAATGCCTGGGACTGATATACGTAGTGTTTATACCACTGGAGAGGGGTGGAATTGGAGATGAAATAGATGGCGAAGACAATCCCCACTATCAGTAGCGGGACGGCGGCTTTCTTCAATAGTGGATTTACTTTTGAAGCCAAAATATACTCCCAATCGCCTCGGAAGTTATGACAATTCTATATCCTGCTCAATCCAAAGTAAAGGTGTCGTCCTCGTCCATGATAATTAGTGACATATATCAGCCTTCTCTGGTAATATATCAGAGGAATTTGTACATTCCTTATTTAATCTATATCGAACGGACGAGCATCATGGATTTTAGACAGGTCGGTATAGGATTCAAACAAAGGGTGCTTCCGAACAAATGGTTTCAAGCTGCTTGGGTAGCTGCTCTGGTTTTTGTCATTTACTGGGCAACAAGCACAGGGTCAACGGCATTCGACCATTATGTTCGCCTCTCCGATGCTTTCCTTCACGGGCGTCTTTACATCGAAAATGCACCCTCATGGTTGGAATTGGCAAGGGTCGATGGAAGGGGATATGTCATGGAACCCCCAGCGCCCACCCTATTTATCATCCCCTGGGTGGCTATCTGGGGGCTTAGCACCAATCAGGCCATAATATCGATGCTTTTAGGTGCAGCAGCCGTAGGTCTGTTCTGGGTGGCTGCCACTCAACTCCGCTGGAGTTTATCCTTCAAGGCAGCCGTGACCGTTCTGGTCGCTTTCGGTACGAACTTCTGGTGGGTTACTACCGAAGGCAGCGTCTGGATGATAGCTCATGCGTCGGCGGTTTTCTTCCTTATGGCGGCTCTGGTTGAGACCACGGGTAAAAACCGTCCCTGGATGGTCGGCTTGCTTGTGGGTTTAGCCGGCTTATCGCGTTTGCCTACATTTCTCGCTTTCCCCTTCTTTGCGTACACCGTATGTCGGGGAAGTGGCGAACGATGGGTAATAATCCGCCGCTTGACGATTTTCGGGGTTGCTTTAGCTGTGATGGGTGGACTCTATCTGCTGTATAATTACGGTCAATTCGGCACTCTTAACCCCGGGTATTATAGGGGCCAGTTCCTGGAAGGGCCGTGGTACTCGAAGGGGCTGTTCGATATCAGCTATATACCGCGCCACATTAAAGCCATATTATTTGAAGCCCCCAAGGTCACAGAAAGCTTCCCGTTTTTCAAGCCGTCTGTTATTGGGATGGGGCTCTTCTTCACTACACCGGCATTGCTTTACATGTTTGGAGCCAGGCTGAAGGAAAGCTTAGTCCTGCCGGCTATCGCCGGTCTTTTACTCACGTCAATCCCTTTAGTGACTTACGCAGTGACCGGCTGGGCACAGTTCGGGTACCGCTTCAGTCTGGATGTTCTCCCATTCATGGTTATCCTTGTGGCATCCGGCATGAATCACCGTTTGAACAAACTCAATGTCGCTGTCATTCTTCTAAGCTGCGTCATTAATTTATGGGGAGTGCTGGCTTTACATAAATTTGATTGGGCGGCATAGGACTGTAATTTATGGGCAGCCTATGCTTATCTAACGGCGCACAATTTAGGTTTTAAAGTCCTGCGTGTTAGTTAGACTGCCCGGTTATCGAAGCTTCTCCAGACGGAGGCGGCACGGATGATGCAGGTGGCATATGCCATAGTCTGGTGGCTGGTTCTGGTAATCATCGGGCTGATAACCTTTCCTCTGGTCTCGCGGGTATGCCACAAGCTGCCCGATGAGGGCTATTCCATCTCGAAAATCATCGGGCTTCTGCTCATAACGTACTTCTGCTGGTTTCTCGGCAGCACGCATCTGATTAAATTCGGATACGTCAACATTTCCATCTCGCTGTTATTGCTTATTGCACTCTCTTTATTCCTGGGTAGAAAGCAACTGAAAATAAAGAGTCTTCCCCTGAAAACGATGTTGATAAGTGAAGCGCTTTTCGCGGTCGCCTTTGCGCTGTTCCTGGTCTACCTGAGATACAAGCCGGATATTTTCTTCGCCTTTTCAGAGGACTTCATGAATTTCACCTTCCTCAACTCGATTTTGCGCAGCGACTATTTTCCCCCGCTCGACCCCTGGCTTGCCGGACATAGTCTTCCCTATTACTACGGCGGACATCTTCTTGTAGCTATATTGACCCTGGTATCGAAAGTGCCGCCCGCTATCTCCTACAATCTGGCTGTGGCTATGTTTTTCGGTCTTGTTGCCAGTGCTGCATACGGGATTTTGTACAACATCACCGGGAAAAAACTTACCGGCTTTGTCGCAGTCGTCTTCATTTGCCTGGCGGGATTTAGTTCGGGTGTGTTCCAGCTTTCTGCATTTATCTTCAAACATGATTTGCTGGGACACGATGTCCCGGGAGCTCAAAATTTCACGGACTGGCTGCTTAATTACGATGTGGGGGCGGGGGTTATCCCTGATACCGGCAACCTGTATCCTTATGCGTCCTTTTTGCAGGGGGACCTCCATGCTCATATGATGACTCTTCCCTTCCAGCTTATGTACGTTACGCTCTTGTTTGCTTCGTTCAAGGGAATGGAGCAAGGGAAAAAGCTCTCGAAATGCGATTTTTTGCTGAGCGTTTTCATCCTGGGCATCAGCCTCGGCTTCTTCTGGTTCATCAATACCTGGGACTACCCGGTGTATCTGGCTCTCACTGTACTTGCCTTCGTACTGCTCAAGATTAATCTCGGTATAAAGGGTCTCGCTGGCATTGTAGTGCTGAGCCTTGCGCTATATGTGCCCCATTACATCAGCGGGATGAGTGGAGTTGAAGGACTCGGCATAGTGCATGTCAGGACTGAACTGGCTGACATCGTTGAGATGTTCGCCTTGTTCTTGTTCGTGTCGTTCTCGTTGTTTTATGTTTCGTTAAAGGGTAGATTGTTCAGAGGGGAGACGCTTATTCTGATGGCTGCTTCAGCCATTATTATTGCTGCGGTCGCCTTTTTATTGGATTTTCAGCTCATTCTGTTGCTCGTTCCGATGCTTCTGGTGCCCCTGTATTGCATATACAAGGCACAGCTTAAGCAAGAGACAGAGTTCATGCTGCTGCTTTTATTCGTGGGGGCATTGCTCTTATTATTTTGTGAAATCTTTTACATAAACGATGCTATGCCTGTCGAGAGATTCAATACAGTTATGAAGTTGCATCTGGTGGCATGGATACTACTGGGTATAGCAGCTGCGTACGGGGTTTTCCGTGTGTTTAACGCCTCCAAGGGGAAGCTGAAAGCCGTGTGGGTTGCCTTGCTGCTTATTCTTGTGATAGTTTGCCTGATTCAGCCGGCAGGGCAGACTATAGGCTGGGCGAGCGGCAAACGCACTTACTTCGGTCTCAATAGAGGGACACTGGATGGGACCGCCTATGTGAATACTTTAGCTCCGGGTGACTACGAGGCGATTAAGTGGCTGAATCAGAGCATAAAGGGGCAGCCTGTTATATTGGAGGCGCCCGGCTGGGCATATCAATTCACATCGCATATCTCAGCGATGACAGGCTTGCCTACTGTTATCGGCTGGCTGACTCACGAGGTAATGTGGCGCAACTCATGGGATGCGGTATCGGGAAGAGAATCTGGAGCAGATACGATTTATCAGACTACGGATAATGAGGAAGCACTGGCTCTACTGGGAAAGTACGGTGTCGAGTATATCTACATCGGATATGTAGAAAAGCAGAAGTACAAAGAAGAAGGCCTGAGAAAATTCGAGCTCTACCCTGAGAAATATGCGCTTGTCTATGAGAACCGGGGAGTTGCAATATATCAAGTCTTGCCGTAAATATATTGCTTTACCTCCCTTATTTGTGAGAGAATTGGGGCAATGCGATGCCATGCAGCATGTGAGAAAGAATTAGAATGCGGAAAAACCTCTCGGAAATAAAGGACTTTTTGCTGTCCGACCGCCGCGGACAGGCTTTTCTGATTATCCTCACCCTTGCGGTATCCCTGCTTATCAGATTGCTCCTGTTTCGCTATAACGGCTATTTTATAGATGAAAATTCCTTCAAAGCCTGGTATAACACCGCTGCCGAGAAAGGTCTGTACGGCTTCTACGATTCCACCTGGTCGGATTATCCTCCGTTCAACATATACATTTTCTGGCTGTTCGGTAAGATTTCACATGCCATAGGGCCGGGCAGCCTGGACTTTATGATTAAGCTGCCTCAGAACCTGTTCGACCTCGCCACAGCCTACCTTATCTTCCGCTTCCTGCGTCCCAGGTACTCATTTATCTTCTCACTGGGCGCCATGCTCGTCTATGCTCTTAATCCGGCAGTCATTTTCGACCTTGCAGTTTGGGGTCAGTTCGATTCAATCTACACCTTCTTCCTCGTCGCCTCTCTTTATGCGCTTCTGCGCTCGAGATACGAGCTTTCCGGAGGTCTGTTCAGCGTCGCCATTCTCACCAAGCCTCAAAGCGTTGTCCTTCTGCCGGTATTAGCCTATGTCATGCTGAGAAACGGCGGCTGGAAGCGTGCCATAACCAGCGGCATAGTCTTTTTTGTAGTGCTTTTCGTGCTTATCATACCGTTCCACTGGGACAACCCCATAAAGTTTCTGGTGGACCGTTACTCAGGCTACAATGTCTATCCCTATAACAGCATCAACGCGTACAACATCTGGGCGCTGCTGGGATTCTGGAAGTCGGACATCGTGCCTCACCTGGGACTGACCTATCAGCAGTGGGGCATTTTGGCTTTCGTACTCTTCACGATTTTCGTTATGTGGCAGCTTCATCGCAAGCCAGGCGGGAGAGCCCCTGTTTACGCTGTTTTCCTGCTGATGTTCGGCTTCTTCATGCTGATGACGCGAATGCACGAACGCTATCTATTCCCTGTGTTCGCCCTGCTCGCCATGTACTTCTCGCCGCGCATAGCGCCCTGGCTCTACGCTGCACTCATCGGGACGTTCTTCGCTAATCTTGCCTATGTGCTATCGGTGCTCAACGCCAGCCAGTTCATCCCTGACGGTCACTGGTCTATCTATGTCCTGTCTCCCCTCAATATCCTGCTGTTTGCTTACGCAATATGGAGTTTCGTAAGGACGCAGGGCCAGCCGGAGACGGAAAAAGCAGAGGAAGCGCCCCATAAAATTCCTCCGCCTCCGGAAAAACCGGAGGTAATAGAAGAAAAGCTGCCTCCTGTTGTTGCTGCGGTGAGCACTCCGCGCAGCCATGCTCTGATTCTCACAGTGCTCGTGCTCACCTTCTTCGGGGTGTCGGTGTGGAACCTGGGCGACATGCGTGCCCCCGGCTCTGACTGGACTCCGCAGACAGACCCCGATGAAGTCTATCTCGATTTAGGCAGCACGACCCGCGTGGACAGGGTATTTTTGCTCGTCCAGAATGCAGACCGGCTTGACGTAGACCTGTACTGGGGCTATCCCGGCAACTGGACGTATCAGAGCAACATGACCAAATCGGGTGTCTGGCGCGAGTGGGGCGACATGTATCTGGGTCGGGATACCAGATATGTCCGCCTGCTATTTAAAGGGCTGTCGGGGCGCATCGGCGAGGTAGCCCTGTACAATGGAGGGCAGAGGCTGAATATAAGCTCGGTAGTAGGGCAGCATGGTGGTGCCGGCTACAATGCCCTGATTGACGAGCAGACATTGTTCACCCATCCCGCAAGCAATAAGTCGCGCACTATTCTTGATGAGATTTACTTTGTCCGTGCGGCGGAGGAGATACTCGACCATCAGGAGCAATCTGAGCTGACCCATCCTCCCATGAGCAAGCTCATCATTGCCGCCAGCATAGGCGCTCTGGGGCACAACCCCTTCGGCTGGCGCTTTGCCGATCTCATTTTCGCCACCGCCGGGATACTGCTCGTCTATCTGTTCGCCAAGCGCATGTTCAAGTCCTCCCGAGCCGGACTCATTGCCGCTTTCCTGCTCGCCTTCGAGTTCATGCACTTCGTCCAGGGTCGTTACAGTTCAGGAGAGAGCTTCATCCTGTTCTTTGTCATCGCCATGTTCTACTGCTTCTACCGCTACTATGAAAACCCCGACCGGGAGGGGAAATGGCTCTTCCTCAGCCTGGTGTTTTTCGGATTCGGGTTCGCCACCAAATGGGTGGTCATGTGGGGCTTTGTGGGACTGGTGTTCCTCCTGTTCCTGCTGAAGCTGCGCAAACCGACAATAAGCATGAATGAGGTGCTCTGGTTCATCGGCGGGGGTATAGCTGCCATCGCAATTTACATGCTTTCCTGGATTCCTTATTTCCTGGTGGGACACGGTCTGGGCGATTGGTGGCATCATCAAATCTTCATGTTCAACTTCCACGCCGGACTGACTGCGACTCACCCCTCCACCTCGGATTGGTGGAGTTGGCCCTGGATGTTGCGACCGTTCTACTACTACTATGGCAAACTGGACGGCAGCGAAGGCATCCTCTCCTCGTTCGGCAACCCTGCACTCTGGTGGGCCAGCGTGCCGCTGATAGTTTTAACAGCCTGGCTGATGCTGCGCAAATTCCTGCCGCCGCTATACCGCAAATTGGCGCAACGTTTTTCCAAATCGAAGGCGGATTCCAACCAGCAGGATGATGGTGAAGGATTGCTGGCTAGGATCGACATGACGGCAGCGTTCATCGTGATCCCCTTCCTCACGCAGTGGCTGTGCTTCATTTTCATCGGCCGTGTGCTCTTCATCTATCACTTCTTTCCTAACGTGCTGTTCACCATCCTTGCCGCTGTACTCTGGGCGGAATGGCTGTGGAAGAAGTACTCCTGGGGCAAATGGTTTGTCGCGGCTTATATCGTCATCAACGTTGCCTGTTTTGCCATCTTCTTCCCGGTGATATCGGGCTACCCCATGTCATCGCATTACTGGGATATATTCCGGTGGATGCGGGACTGGGTGACATAGGTAAGATGCAAGATTTGGCAACAGTCGCTAGATGTATATAGTGAGGATTAAGCCACAAATAGTAGCTATTTTCTCTTGTAAACTTCTTTGCGGTGGCCTACGAAGTGGATGGTGAGCAGATGCTCTTTTGGCTTAGCTTCGTAGATTACTCTGTAGCTGCCCACCCTAAGCTTGAACAGCCCTCTTAATTCTGCGGTGAGTGGTTCTGGAGTCACGGTATCGAAATTTTCGGAAAACCACTTCAACTTTCTAAAAATGCGTTGTGCCATTGCTTTGTCGAGGTGGCGCAAATCATCAATTGATTCGGGTTTGAACTCAACCCTGTACGACATCTACCAGTCCAGCCCCAAATCTTTAGCTACTTTCTCTACGGGTATGGCTTGAGCTGTTGCCGACAGAGAATTTTTTAGTCTAACCTTGAGTTTTTCCTTGAGTTCTAAGCCTTGGTCTGGGTCACCCAGCATCTCCTCCAGCTTCTCCTCAACCGCCTCGTGAATTAAGGCTTTGAACTCTTCAATGCCAAGGTCTTTGACTTTCATATCGTCCTCCTGCTCAACTCTTTGCACCTGTCAAAAAGATTATATCACAATGTCCTCTAGCTTATTGCTTGTTTAGAGATAGCGGGATAGAATAGAGTAACAAAGAACACAACTATTTTGGGTAATTATGCCCGTAAAGATTATTACCGATAGTACTTCCGACCTGAACCCCCATATTGCCGGCCCTCTGGGGATAACGGTGGTGCCGTTGTATATTCACTTCGGCACGGAATCCTATCTGGACGGCGTTGACCTGACGACCGAGGAATTCTACCGCAAGCTTGCCTCGAGTAAAATCCTGCCCACTACCGCGGTTCCCAGCCCTGCCACATTCGCCCAGGTTTACGACAAGGTAGCCCGCGAGACCGATGAGATCGTAGTCATCTCACTGGCGAGCAAGCTATCTTCTTGCCATGAAATGGAATTGCAGGCAATCGGGATGATGAAAAAGAAATGCCGCATCGAGCTTATCGATTCCAAGGCAGGGTGCATGGCGCTGGGCTTGATTGCCATCGCTGCAGCCAAAGCGGCTAATGCCGGAGCCAAAATCGAGGAAGTGCTGGATATAACGCGGCGCAATATCCCGCGCTCTAAGATATATTTTGCTTTCGATACGCTGGAATACCTCAAGCGGGGCGGGCGCGTCAATGCAGCGCAGGCTTTTCTGGGGTCGGTGCTGAATGTGAACCCTATAATGACCCTGGAAGAAGGCGAAGGTAAGCCTGTGGGCAGGCCGAGGTCCCGCACCAAAGCTATAGAATTCCTGTATAAGTTTGCTGCGAGCTTTGCCAAAATCGAAGAGTTGGCTATCGAGGATGCCGCCACCCCTGATGAAGCGGATACGCTGGCGGAACGCATCAACCCCATATTCCCCAAGAAGCGCATCTACAGGACAAAGGTCAGCCCCGTGGTGGGCACTCACGTCGGCCCGCACGTGCTGGCTGTATCGGTGTTAGGGGATAAGGATTAGCACAAAATAGTAGGGGCACGGCATGCCGTGCCCCTACCTACTCTTATCGAAAAAAACCTTTTCCCTTGAGAAACGCCTTACTCTCGATTAGAGCCTTCTTGGAGTTCACTTCGAGGACGATTCTGCCGTCGAAGCCTATCTCCTCCAGCTTGCGAAGGACGGCTGTGCAGTCCACCTCGCCTGTTCCTAACGCATAGTGGGCGTAGGAATCGCTGGCAACGCCGTCGGTCAGGTGGACTTCCCTGATTTTCCTGCCGAACCTTGTTATGAAGTCCAGCGGGTTCACACCGCTGACGAAGGCATGAACGGTGTCCAGCGTTATTCCGATTCCCTTGCGTGCAAACGGCTCGAATTCCTCCGCTTTGCGGAACAACGCTTCGCTCCGGTGCAGGTTCTCTATGGAGAGCTGCAAGTGTTTCTTCTTGCAATAGGCTGCTATCTCGAAAACGCTGCGCTCTGCTACTTGCCTGGTCTGCTTCTCCAGCAGCGCATACCTGTCGGGGGTTGCTCCGAAGCAGCCGGGATGCATCACCAGTTCTTGTATCCCCAGCTTATCGCAGAGGTCGATATGCCTCTTCGTCTCCGCAATTGCCTCGCGTCTCATAGCGGGATGAAGGGCGGCGATGTTGACCTCGCCCAGCGGCAGATGGCAGCTTACCTCGCGGAAGGGGCGGATTATATTCCTCAACTCGCCTGTTAACGGAAGCAGCAACTCAGCGCTGATAATGGAGAAACCGAACTCTATTTCTATAGAGTCGAAGCCATTCTTCAAAACGAACCTGGCGAAATCGTCCAGCAGGCTTAAGTAGCCTTTGAGTAACTGTTCCTTCGCTAGGTTGTTAGTTCCCCGTGCCAGCTTCTTGATTTGCCCGACGCACAGGCTTGTGGAGACCCCGAATCGATGGTTCATGTCGGGCTAGATTATACCATCTATGAAATGATTGCGATAAGCCGGACGTGAACCGTATTGCGTCAAAATAAAGTGTTACCGAAGTATATATCATTGCGTCATAATTCCTGTTACCGAAGATGGTATACTAGAGCACCTTTTTGAAATCGACGGCGGAG
>VGNW01000042.1 GCA_016865955.1 Chloroflexota bacterium
GTCACGATGTGAGTGTCCAGGTCCATTCTGAATGCATGCAATCCTTTAGGGTCTTGCACTCCGACCTGGGTATCCAGTGTGTATTGTGTGGGGATTACATGCAGCAGCTTTCTCTCTTCGGGGATGATGATTTCACGTGCCACGGTCATCGCTCTTTCTACATCGCCGCGGCGTACGGTTCTTGCATTTCTGCCCACACTTACGCTGGCTCTATTCCCCTGAGAGTCGATATTGCTCGTGCTGATTCCCAGATACACTGAAGTTATGCCTTCTCCGCTGGTCTGCTCGGCTTTTTTCACAGATTGCCTTATCGCCTCGGCAGCCTGGTCTATGTCAGTCACCATACCCTTGGTAATTCCGGCAGAGGGAGTGATACCTATACCTACTATCTGAGTTGCACCTTCGGCATCGACATTTGCCAAGAGGCTGCAGATCTTTGATGAACCCACATCCACTGCTGCCACCATTCTTTGTTTCATTTCGTGGTTGTCCTCCTTCCTTTTCTTAACTCCATTTTTGCTATCTTTTTGCGCATTATTTTCTCGTGGTGACTTTGTCCTTTATTTCTGCGAAACCTGAACACTTATTTTTTTCTTTGCGTCAAATCTTGCCCGTCCGGATAAAAAACTCGGTCACGCGTTAAGGGCATATTGAACGCCTTTATCGCCCCCTTTCCAGATTCTAAAATTGCCTGTAGACATAGTTTGTGCCTTTGGTTTATTAATGAGGAATGGCAATATCCTATTTAGGCTAAAAGGAAGAGTCAAAAATTTTTCCAAAAGGCGAATAAATGGCAAAAGCGGATAATGCGACACATGTTTTTGGAAACCACCCCGATTTTGGAAAATGCGGCTGGATAAGTGCTAAGGGGTAGTTCTGCAGGCTGGGGAAATCAAAAATAGGAAAACGCAAATGGGTATCTGGCTTGGCAAGTGGTTAGGAGACTACAAAGACATTCAGGTCGGAATTATCTTTTTGGCAAGAGGCAAAATTGGTTGTCCAGCTATTGCTTTTTTTATCCGGACATGATATGCTTCGGGCAAAATTGCTTCTGCAGTAGGGGGATATATGCAGGGCAAAGAGCAAAGGCTAACCGAGGAACGGTTGCCTCCGTATCTTTCATTTAAGGCGTGGCAAAAGCTGCTTGGCGAGCTATCTGCGAATAATCCCCCCTCCCGCTTTGATTCCAGCTATTTTGACACCTTGAAGATAACTAAAAGCCATCGCTCCATGGTTCGCGGTGCTCTCCTTTTTCTGGGTTTGATGCTGTCTGACGGCCGACCTACCCCGAAATTGCATCAATTGGTCAGAGTTGAAGGTGAAGCAAGGAAAGCTGCGCTGACCGATATAGTGCGAAGCGCCTACGCTCCTTTGTTTACAGATAAGAATATGGATGTATCGCGTGCCACCAGGGCGCAGATAAAGGAGTATTTCGATTCCCAGGGTGCAAGCGGCGACATAGGGAGAAAGTGCCTGACTTTTTTCTGTGCCGTAGCTAATGATGCTAACATCCCTATATCTCCTCATCTGAAAAGGACGACAGCCAGAGGCAGGAAGAAGAAAAACTCAGTCGATGAGGTCCCCAGGCAGAGGGTTAGCAAATCTGTACAATCGAACGGTGATATGGCCTGGGAGAAGTTGCTCGAAAAGTTCCCCAGTTTTAATCCGGAATGGCAGGACGATGTTAAAATAAAGTGGTTCGATGCATTCAAATTCCTTAAGAAAATGCTGGAGACATCTCCTCCTCGTCGGAGAACATCCGCAAAACGCCGCTGAGCCATACTCCTTTCTTAAATACTGTACCGAAGTTTCCGGCAGTCGCAAAAATCGGATTGAAACCTAATTGACATCCCATTATTGCTGATTTACAATCTCGTGCAAATAGTGAAGAAATGGTAATATAATATATATAAGGAGGGGAAAATGCCTTATGAAAAGTTGCCCAGGGTAGTTTGTTACGATTGTGTCAACAGACATCATCTGGTGGCTGCGTGTCCCAGGTGTGCGACCGGCGTGGTAGTAACTACCTGTCCGGAAGATTTCAACGGTATCGCAGAAACCGAGTGCAATGACTGTGGTGCAACTGTCGGTTTCTACGTTGTGATGTCTGAGCGCAAGGCATGGCTCTTGGCTGAGCCGGTGGAAATGGTAGAGACGAAGAAAAAGGCGGCCCGAAGAAAATCGGCGGAAGATTAGGCTACACTACACTTGTATTCACTGATAAGGCTTGTAGTTAAGGATTTCCAGGCGTGCTTCATAAATGAACATGAGGAGGTAGATAGATAATGGCTGGCGAGAAGTTGCCCAAAGTAGTTTGTTACGAGTGTGTAAACAGGTATCATCTAATGGCGAGATGCCCTGCCTGTGCCAGCGGCACCATAATGACAACATGCAAGTCTGACTTCAATGGCGTCACCGAGACCACTTGCACTGAGTGCAGCGAATCTGTCGCTCTTTACGTTCTTATGAAGGAGCGCAGGGCGTGGATTCTGGCACAGCCTATAGAGATGGTTAGCAAACGCGTTACCTAGAAGCCATTTTGCAGCGAGTTTTAAACTCGGGAAGCTTGCAGGAGTGGTAGAGGTGGATAGATTCTCTTCCGCTCCTGCGCAATCATAATCACAGGCATATAGGATTTCAACGAGCGCTCCGGGCGGAATCTGTGTAATCATCCTCCCTGCTTAATCCGAGAATCATCACCCTTGCCTTAGAAGTGGGCTGTCAAGCGCGGTTCGATGGTTTTTCCTGATAGAAATTTGAATTTACATAGTATGATACCTGTGTTATAATTACTAATCTATATTTTGATTCAAATTATGGAGTGTTAATACGATGGACAAAGAAAAGAAAAACGCTACCGTTAGCCGGTTCAAAATTCACGAAAAGGATAGTGGTTCAACCGAGGTTCAGGTAGCGTTGCTCACCGCTCAGATAAATCAGATGACTGAACATCTGAAGAAGCATGAGCACGACCATCATTCGCGGAGAGGTTTGCTCCAGATGGTGGGACAGAGACGCCGTCTGCTTACTTATTTGAGCAAGACGGATGTGAAGCGTTACCGTCAGTTGATAACAAAGCTCGGCCTCAGGAAATAACAGTTAATTCCTGCTCGGGCTAATTATGGAGGTCAGGTTTGATGATACATCGCTTTGAAGAGGAGATCGGCGGGAGGATGATGGCTATCGAGAGCGGGAGGCTGGCTGAGCAATCTAACGGCGCAGTCACAGTTAATTATGGCGATACGGTTGTCCTGGTTACCGCATGTTTCAGCAACGAAACCAGGGAGGGTACGGATTTTGTCCCTCTCACCGTAGATTATGAGGAAAGGCTTTACGCCGCCGGGAAAATACCCGGCAGTTTTTTCAGAAGAGAAGGCCGCCCCGGCCAGGAGGCGGTTCTGACCAGCAGGCTGACCGATCGCCCTCTGCGTCCCCTTTTTGCAAAATACCTGCGTAACGATGTTCAGGTTGTGGTAACAGTTCTTTCCGCAGACCAGGAGAACTCTCCCGATGTCCTGGCTATTATCGGGGGCTCTGCAGCACTGGGCATCTCCGATATACCTTTCTCGGGTCCGGTGAGTGCTGTCCGGGTCGGCTATATAGATGGCGAATATATACTCAATCCTACTTTTACGCAGCTTACTCAAAGCAAACTCGACCTGGTTTTAGCAGGTACAAGGGACGGCGTGATAATGGTGGAGGCGGGAGCCAGGGAGCTTACCGAGGATGTGGTTCTTGAAGGTATAAAGTTCGGGCAGAAGGCGAATTTGAAGATAATTGAACTCCAAGAAAAAATTATCCAAGCCTGTAGCAAGCCGAAGATGGAAATCACGGCAAAGGAGTTCAGCCCGGAACTATTTGAGACCGTGTCCGCAATTATCAAAGATAACGTCGGAGAAGGCCCTCTTTGGACTTGCCGGATAGATCGAGAGGCTCTTATAGCAAGGTTAAAAGAGGTGATAGCTGCTAAGCTGAGTAGCAACTACTCCGCCCAGGAACTGAGCGCTGCCTTCGACTCGGAGTTTAAAAAAGTAGTGAGAGCTCGCGTTCTTGAGAGGGGTGTTCGTGCCGATGGAAGAGGATTGACCGAAATCAGGCCGATTAAATGTGAAGTCGGAACCCTGCCGCGCACGCATGGCTCGGGGTTGTTTGCCAGAGGACAGACGCAAGTTTTGACTATTGCAACTCTGGGTTCCCCGGGGGAAGAGCAGCAAATCGACGGCATAGGTCAGGAAGAAAGCAAACGCTATATGCACCATTACAACATGCCGCCATTCAGCACCGGTGAGGTAAAACGCGTTGGTTCGCCCGGGCGTCGTGAGATAGGGCACGGTGCTCTGGCTGAACGTGCCTTGATACCAGTATTACCTAGTGAAGCAGATTTCCCCTATACTATTCGCCTTGTTTCCGAGGTGATGAGTTCCAACGGCAGTACTTCTATGGCAAGTGTGTGCGGCAGCACATTGTCTCTGATGGACGCCGGCGTTCCCATTAAGGCGCCGGTATCGGGAATAGCCATGGGGTTGGTGACGGGAGCCGATGGTAAATTCGCAGTGCTTGCCGACATAGAGGGCATTGAAGATGCTCTGGGGGACATGGACTTCAAGGTGGCTGGAACTGCCGATGGTATAACCGCTCTCCAGCTAGACCTTAAAATCAAAACACTGAGTTACGATATTATGGAGCAGGCTCTAGGTCAAGCCAGGGACGCTCGCATCTTCATTCTAGAGCGCATGAAGGAAACCATTAGCGCCAGCCGACCCGAGTTGAGCAAGTATGCCCCGCGTCTTATAAAATTGACTATCGACCCTGAGAAAATCCGCAATGTCATTGGCCCGGGCGGCAGGACAATCAGGTCGATAATCGAAGAAGCCAAGGTTACTATCGATATAGAGAACGATGGCACCGTATTGATCGGGTCGCCCAACGAGGAAGCAACTCAAAAAGCGATAGGTATTATTAAGGATTTAACGCGCGATGTCGAGGTAGGTGGCATATATAACGGTCGTGTTACCCGCGTGGCCAGCTTCGGTGCGTTCGTGGAAATCCTGCCCGGCAAGGAAGGATTAGTTCATCTCAGCGAGCTGGCTGATTACCCGGCGCCCAGCGTGGAGGATGTGGTCAAGATTGGCGACGAAGTAATGGTTGTAGTCACTGAAATCGACCGTCTGGGCAGAATAAATCTATCCCGACGTGCAGTTTATCAAAAGTTGTCACAGGTACCTGGAGCTCATGTTGATACTGCTTCTCAGGAACCCACAACCCCACAATTTAAGAAGCCTTCACAGTACCGCCCCCCGCAGCGTAGCCGGGATGAAGGTGAGCGTGGGGGGAGAAGGCCGCCGAGAGAGCACCCACGAGATACCACTCATAGAAGGCCGCCGCCTAGATGACAAAACTCTGACTGCAATAAATGAGTTCAAAGGTTAGCTGAGGAAGAAGATGAAGCGGACAAAGGTTCTGGTACACGGGGTGCTCGGTAGGATGGGGCAGGAGGTGCTCAGAGCGGTATGCCGCGACCCTGAACTGGAAGCTGTAGCCGGCGTTGATATAAAAGGGGCGATGAAAGACCTGTCATTACCCGATGGCTCAGGCTCCATACCGTTTTCTTCGAATCTCGAATCAATGATTAAGCAAAGCCGTCCCGATGTTATGGTGGACTTCACTAATGCCGAAGCTACGATACTGGCTGCACGTACCGCAATCAAACACGGCGTGGCTCTGGTTATCGGGACTACGGGCATATCTAACGCAGACTTGAAGGAAATCGAGGACCTGTGCCGTAAGAGGAAGGTCGGCGCTGTGGTGGCTCCTAACTTCGCCATAGCGGGGGTTCTGATGATGCACTTGGCTAAAATATCAGCCAGGTTTTTCGATTACGCTGAGATTATCGAGTTGCACCACGAGCAGAAACTCGATGCGCCATCGGGAACCGCAATAGCTACAGCCCGGGATATGCGGGAAGCCAGAGGTAAAGATTTCATTCACACCGCCGCTAAAAAAGAAAATGTTACCGGCAGCCGCGGAGGTGAATTAGGGGGAATAGCGTTACATGCTGTCCGGATGCCGGGTCTGCTTGCTCATCAGGAGGTAATACTCGGCGCACCGGGACAGACGCTGAGGATACGACTCGATCAGATAAATCGCGAGGCCTTTATGCCGGGTGTCACCCTGGCTATTAAGAAGGCGGTTGAGCTTAAGGAGGCGGTTTTTGGTCTTGATAAGCTTCTGGGAATCTAGGGGGAACATTGCTACTAAGGAAATATCACATTGCTATCGTCGGGGCTACCGGTTTGGTGGGACAGGAGTTTATCAAGATTCTGGAAAAGCGGGACTTCCCCATAGCCTCCGTCCATCTCTTTGCCTCTAATAAGTCCACAGGTAAGAAGCTGTTTGTTAGTCACAATCACGTTGAACTAAAAGAACTGACAAGAAATTCATTCGACCCGGTTGACATAGCATTTTTTGCCGCGGGAAGCGAGATTAGCCAGCATTTCATCCCGCGGGCTGTTAAGCGCGCTGCGACCGCTATTGATTGCAGCGGCGTCTTTGGAATGGATGAGGGTGTTCCTCTGGTCGTACCCGAGGTGAATCCCCAGGACCTGGAAAATCATCATGGTTTGATTGCCAGCCCGAACAGCACTACTATTCAGCTTGTAGTGGCCTTGCATCCGCTCCATAGGGTCAATCCTATCAAGCGTATCGTGGTGGACACGTATCAGGCTGTATCGGAAACAGGCTCTAGCGCTGTCGACGAACTTAATGCTCAAATCAAGCTGGTTCTCGAAGGCAAGATCGGTGTGCCGCATATTTTCCCTCATCAAATCGCTTTCAATGTGCTCCCCGAGGTCGATGTGTTCTGGGACGATGGCTATACGAAGGAAGAGTGGAGACTGTCCGAGGAGACCAGAAAAATACTTCATAACGACACTATAGCTATTTCGGCGACCTGCGTTCGCGTTCCGGTAATAGTGGGAAACGGTGAAGCCGTGCACGTTGAATTCAGCAAGCCGATAAAACCTGAAGAGGCACGTACGATACTTGCCAGTGCCCCCGGCGTCAAATTGCTGGATGACCCGTCTGTGAGTCTTTATCCTTATCCCTGGTCTGCCGTGGGCACGGACGATGTTTTAGTGGGTAGAATACGACGCGATGCTTCACATGCCAACGGTTTGGTTATGTGGGTAGTTGCTGATAACCTGCGCAAGGGAGTGGCTCTCAATGCGGTTCAAATAGCGGAGCAACTTATTTCCAAAGGTCTGGTATAATCGGTTTTATATAATCGATTTCAAGGAGGTGTCAGGTGGCAAGGAAGTTGGGTCGTCTCATCACAGCTATGGTTACTCCTTTCAATGGTAAAGGGGATGTAGATTACAAGCAGGCGAAGAAGCTTGCTCTGGCGTTGCTCGCCTCCGGGAGCGATGGATTGGTGGTTGCAGGCACCACCGGCGAATCGCCTACCCTCAGTCGGGAGGAGAAAGTACGGCTCTTCACTGAGATAAAGGATGCTGTAGGCAAGAAGGGGACTGTGATAGCAGGCACCGGCAGCTATAATACTAGAGAGAGCATTGAATTGACCGGGGAAGCCGAGAAAATCGGTGTCGATGCTGCTTTACTGGTAGTGCCTTATTACAACAAGCCTACCCAGCAAGGGCTAAAAGAGCACTTTCAGGCAATAGCGAAGAGCACATCTCTTCCCTGTATACTATACAATGTCCCCACGCGCACCATTACCAATCTTTTACCGGAGACGGTAATCGAGTTGAGCAAGGTGGACAACATAGTGGGTTTGAAGGAAGCAAGTGGAGACCTCGGACAGGTAACGAAGGTGCTCGATGGTGTGAAGAAGGACTTTCTGCTTTACAGCGGAAACGACAGCGATACCTTCCTGATGCTCGCTTTAGGTGCTTATGGCGTTATCAGCGTTGCTTCTCATCTGGTGGGGGTTCAGATTAGCGCTATGATAGACAAAGCTGTGAAGGGAAAGACCGCTGAGGCGGCTGCCATACATCGTGATTTGCTGCCGCTGGTCAATGCGTTGTTCATCGTCTCCAATCCGGTTCCGGTCAAGCATGCTCTGAACTGCGTGGGATTTAATGTGGGCAAGCCGCGTCTGCCTCTGATTCCGCCTGATGAAAAATCTGCGGCAGCGATAGAGGCTATGCTGAAGAAGTATGAGATTGATTTGCCGGTAAAATAGATGTTCCTGGCGTCAGGCTTTGACCAGCCCCTGCAGCGACCAGGGGCTGGTCTTTTTAATTTCGATATTCACTAGTTGGCCGAGGCAATCTCCATAACCTTCAAAGAAGACTAGCTTGTCGGTTCGGGTGCGCCCGAACCATTTGCCCTTCTTTTTACCCTCGACAAGAACCTCGACGGTCTGTCCCAGCAGTCTGGTGTTGATTTCGGATGCCACAAAGCTCTGCAGTTCCTCCACTTTTTGCAGACGCCTTTTCTTCTCTGAGGAAGGGACATCGTCCTTGAATTTTGTTGCTGCCGAAGTGCCCGTTCGCGGTGAATAGGCGGCGACATGGACGGTGTCGAATTTTAGGTCCGCAAGCAGGTCGAACGTTCTCTGAAACTGATCGGCAGTCTCGCCGGGAAAGCCTACGATAGCATCGGTGGCAAGTGCGACGCTGGTGATAGCACGGCGAATCCGCTGCACAAGCTCTCTGAAGTATTCCACCGAGTAGCCTCGCCCCATCGCTCGTAGGATTTCATCGTCGCCTGCCTGAATGGGAAGGCTGATATGCTCGCAGACTTTATCCAGAGAGGCTACAGCCTCGATGAGCTTCCGGCTCATGTCCTTGGGGTGAGAGGTCAGGAAGCGGATACGCGCCAGACCTTTGATAGAGTTCAACTCTTTGAGTAAATCGGCAAGGTCAGGCTTTTCCGGCAGGTCATGACCGTAGGAATCGACATTCTGTCCCAGCAGGGTGACCTCTTTCACTCCCTGCTCAACGAGTGTTTCAACCTGCTGACGTATCTCGGCAACAGGGTGGCTTCTCTCCCTGCCGCGGCGGTAGGGCACGATGCAATAGGAGCAGAAGTTGTCGCAGCCTTCGATGATGGCGACAAATGCGGTTGGGGAGGTGTGAATTCGGCTGGTCTTTCTCGCAGCTTTTGGCGCTCTCGTTTTTGCCAGTTCCACAAGCTCGGTAAATTCCCCCGGCTTGAGGAAAACATCTACATGGGGGAAGCGGCGCTTTAATCCGGTTGTGTACGAGTCAACCATGCAGCCGGCAAGGGCTAATACGATATCAGGGCTGGACTTCTTCAGTGCTTTCATCAAGTCCAGTCTGGCGACCACGCGGTTCTCCGCGCTCTGCCTCACCACGCAACTGTTAAGCACGATGAGGTCAGCCCTGTCTATGTCTGGAGTAGCCTTATACCCCAGCTTGTCGAGACTGGTCGCCAGCCTTTCCGAATCAGCCTTGTTCATCTGGCACCCGATGGTCCAGATGTGGTAGTAAGACATTCGATTCCTCTCGCTGTTGAAAACGTAGCGCTGTTTAAATTATATCAGAACGCGGGGACTGAGACGATGAAAGTGTAATATAAGAAGCTAGAGGGTAAATCTGGATGACTTGTCTCCATCTCTGCAACTTTAGGTAAACTGAAGAAGAGGAGGATAGCTCTGCCACGTATTATATTCTACCGGTTTGGTCTATCTACATCAATTGCCGATCTCTCTGAAGCTATTTACAACCGAATCTAATAGCGGCTTATTCTTATCATATTTTGAGGGCAATGTCCAAGCTATAATTTGATGAAAGCCCTCTTCACCATCAACTGTGGTGTGAAGATAGACAACGTTTATTCCCTCTACCCGACCACTTATCTCATATTGTAATGCTCTCCGTCCGTTGATCTGCAACTCTACTGGTTCGTCAGATATGATAACGTTCTCCAAGCTATCTAGAAGAATTTGGCGCGTAATATCTGAATGCACCTCGACTGTTATGTCATCGCTAAAGTCCATTTTGAATTCTGATAAGACTATAACGTAGGCTTCTTTCTTTGTGTTCGCTACCTGGATATCGGCTTCGTCATTCAGGTCAGAATGCACACTCTAATCGTTTGGAACCTCAAGCTGGCAGAAACCATTTTCCGAAGTTATCACTTTGAAACCTTCTGATGATTCATCAGCACAGCCATACGCAACTACTACTAAAATTATGGCTATAGTATAAAGAAGCAACTTGGTTAGGTTTGTCATGCTTTGCTCCTATAGAAAGTTATATCCAAAGTAGATGTTACGTTACGTATGTCACCAGGTTTCTGCCTTTAGACAATATCTGATTGGGTATCTTTATATGAGTTCGGAACAGCTTTTAGGCATGTGAAGAAAACAACGCAAGGCAGAACCGACCTTAGTTTTGCGGGCATTATAGCACGCGAAACTCTCAATATGCAATTTAACGGTTGACAGAATTCTACTCGAATACAAGGGAAATTACTTTGCATCTTTTCAGAAGATGAGAAAGGGCGTTCAGCCGAACGCCCCAACAAGCCCGCTGGTATTCTAGAAAGAGTGGCGGAGGGAATGGGATTCGAACCCATGAGGGAGGTTTCCCCCCCTAACCGCTTAGCAGGCGGCCGCACTAGACCACTATGCGATCCCTCCTGAGCAGGTCTATTTAAACATAAAACTCCTTGTTTTTCAAATACCGAGAATTTGAAATTATATACCGGAAGAAACGTGACTATGTAACTGAAAAAGAAGGGGATTTCTTCGCAGCAGAAAAGAGTTTCAGCATCTCCAATCACGATGGAGGAGACGCTGAAATCGTTGCAGACTGTATAGGATTGTCTGTGAGCGCTTGTGAAAGATTCGGCTATATATAATTCAGCCGAAGGCGTTGTGCTACTGTGAAGGATGTGCCTGGTCAGGCTGTGCCTTCTTTCTGCTAAATAGGGAGACTAACCACATGATGGCTTTTGTCTCGATCGTTAAAATCTTGACTACTATAGGGATGCTTATGATTTTGAGGATCACCTTGTTGGTCATCAGCTTCATCATCAGTTTATCTTTCGTACTCATTCTGCTCACTTCCTTCTATTTATTTTTCCACGTGCCCGGTCAGCTTCGGCCGAAAGTTTGTCTTTCATTCCCTGCCATTTGGCTTTCAAATCGGTGTCCTTTTTCACGTCATGTTTTATCTTCATCCTGATGATTTGAAGGTTCGCAGTCGCGTAGATACTTACAAGCCAACTCTTCCATTTGGCGAAGAGCCATTTGATAATTCGGACTAACCAGACTATCAAACCAAGGTCTACTGGTATGAATAACAGTAACGGAGGGAAGATGAGCAGGAGGATCAGTACTGAGCGGAGAAGCATAAACATAATAATAACCAAGATGATCAAAACCACGGCGAGGATGAGAAATGAAAAAAGATTCTCTGGTTTGGCGCATAGTTTCGCTAATCTCTTCAGCCAGGGGTAGACGTGGCTCACAACATATGTCAGTAAAGCTAAGAAGACGAGACCAAAGAATATCGCTATTGGTATTATCGCAAGGAATGCGCCGAGTATTAGTAGGGTAAATATATCCATGTTTTCACCTAATAGTAGACACGTGAAAAGTCCAGTGCTATTTGAGCCAGTTGTTCTTCAGCATGGCGTTTCCCTCGCACGTCGCTAAGAGCAGCTTCTATTAGACTATCAGTTCCTTTCCGAATCAGTTTTAATAAGATGGTGTCTGGCTATCGTGATGCAGGATATAATATCGTCTCTCAAATTGGCGCCGACACAGGTGATATCGATGTCAGCATCGGTGGTGACTAATAGAGGAGCCTGCGTTGTAGTAATACTTGCAGTAGACAGTTTAGGAAGCAATAGGAATACTGATAATATTAGTATCCGGCGCCAATCTTTCATCTTATAGGCTCTAAGCTTCCTCTTTGTTGGGCTATGATAATGATAACATAATACCCCAATTTGTCAAACCTAGCGCTATGAATATCATTATCTTAACGGAACCTCCAAAAATTGGCGAAATTGGACGGAGCTAATCAAGTTACTGTAATATTCAAATTACGGTAAGAGAAAGCGGGTCGCTTTAAAAATGGTTAAAAAATGGGACGAATGGGTCTTGCAAATATTCAGTAAAAGGTGTTAAAATCCCCGAGGTCAAAAAAAGAAGTAACGACTAAGTTGAGGTAGTGATGGTATATTATCAAATCAGTGAAAAGACCAAGCTGAGACGGCATCGTACAAACGAGGCCATTGCTTTGGCTATGCAAAATCGCTGGGAAGAAGCTGTCGCCGTTAACAAAGGCATAATCGAAATGTTTCCTGACGATGCTGATGCCTATAACAGGTTAGGCAAAGCACTGACTCAGTTGGGAAGGTATGCCGGAGCAAGGGAAGCATACAAGCGCTCTCTTGAAATCAAACCGGGGAATACTATCGCCAGAAAGAATCTGGACCGGTTGTCTCACCTCGCCAACGTGAAATCAACCCAAAAGACGGGCAAGCAGGTCGGTTCCCACCTCTTTATCGAAGAAACAGGTAAGACTGAGGTAACCAATCTTTTGCATCTTGCCTCTCGGGGAGTTCTGGCGAAGCTATCTGCCGGCGACCCTGTGAATCTTAAACCCAAAGGACAAAGACTGATAGTGGAGAGCATGGAAGGCGAATATATCGGAGAGATTGAACCGAAGTTAGGGTTGCGTTTGGTTAAATTGATGAATGGTGGCAACAAGTACTCCGCTGCAATCGCCCGCATTTCAGATGACAAAGGCAAGGTGATGATAAAAGAGATCTATCAACACCCGAGCCAGGCAGGACGTCCTTCTTTTCCGGCCAGAGCAACCGACGACTTCAGACCATACGTTAGAGGCAGTCTGCTGAAGTACGAACTAGAAGAGGATGAAGAAGGTCTGGAAGACGAATATTCCGGCGAATGGGAAGGCGAGGAAACCGTGAAAGAAAGCGGCGCTTCTCTCGGAGAAGCCGGCGCTTTCCCTGATGAAGATGGTGGTGAGGGCGGCTTTGCGATAGATGATAAGTAGAACAGGTTCGGCTCAGGCATATAAAGCCGAGATTAATTTCTCGGCTTTATTATTCCCGATTGGTTGAAGGGTGGGCTTCTTCATGTGCTCAGATTGTCCGAAGTGTAGTTCGGTGGCTTGTCAAAAGCCACAGCTTGATATATACTGTGAATGTCACTATTAGGCGGGAGGTGGCTCTGTGGAGAACATCGTTTTCCCCAAATGCCAGAAATGCAATACTGGCGATTTGGTGCCTCTATCTGATTTCGGAAGTCAG
>VGNW01000043.1 GCA_016865955.1 Chloroflexota bacterium
ATCCATGCAGCACGGTCATATCGTACTTGCCGTTATGGGCTATCTTGGCAGTTTTTTGGTCTTCGAGGAGCGGCTTCAGTCTGCTTATGACCTGCTCTAAAAAAAGCTGCCTGCCCGCTGAATGCCCTACAGGCAGATACCATGCCCTGCCGGGCGAGGTTGATAGGGATATGCCCACAAGCGCTGCCTGCCGCGGTTCGATGCTGGTGGTCTCGACATCGAAGGTGAAAGATTCGGCTGCGGAGAGCGCTCTTATAACCTCTTCGAGAGCCTCAATGGTGTCCACGATTCCGTAGTCGGCTGCTTCTTTGCTGACCTGTGCCTCAACTATGGGACGAACCTCCTGCTCTACTGCTGCACCTATGGCTTCGGGCAGCTTGGACAGCAGGGTGGTGAACTCCAGCTCCCGGAAAAGCTCGGTCACCCTGCTGCGTTCGTAGCTGGAGACGCGGCAATTGTCCAGGTCGAACTCTATGGGCACACCGGCGTCTATGGTGGCAAGCTCCTTGCTCTGGTGCGCTGCCGCCTCGTTTTGTCTCAGGGACTCCTGCGCTTTGGGCGGCGCAACCTCATCGAGATGCTGATAAATCCCCTCGATGCTGCCGAATTGCTTGATCAGCTTGGTTGCTGTCTTTTCGCCGATGCCGGGCACGCCCGGAATATTGTCGGAAGGGTCGCCCTTTAATCCCTTGAGGTCGGCAAGCTGTCCGGGAGATAACTCATAGCGTTCCTGCACCGCAACTTCGTCGTAAATCTGGGTATCGCTGAACCGTTTCCCGGGGCGGGGCGTGAGCACCCTGACATGGGGTGAGACCAGTTGCAGGGTATCTGTATCTCCGGTGACGATGATGGTATCCAGCCCCTTTTCACTGGCTTTTTTGCAGATGGTTCCTATTATGTCGTCGGCTTCATAGCCGGGCACCTCGAAGGAGGGGAGGTTGAAGGTGTTTATCATCTCTTTGACGCGCTTTATCTGCACCTTCAGTTCATCGGGTGCGGGAGGTCGGTGCGCCTTGTACTGTTCGAACTTCTCATGCCTGAAGGTGGGCGCGGGGCTATCCAGGGCTATCGCCCAGTGGGTAGGCTTGAAGTCGGACATCACCTTGAGCAGCATAGAGGCGAAGCCGTAGACTGCTCCGGTAGGCTCGCCTGTTTTGGTCACGGAGAGCGCGGGCAGCGCGTGATACGCCCGGTGTATCAGAGCATGACCGTCGAAAAGGATAAGCAAAGGTTTGTGGGATGACATATCAAGCGATAACCTGTTTTAATAAATCCCAAATCCGAATTTCGTTCGACTGAGCTCACGACGAAGTCTAAACTCTAAACAGCTTGGAAGCGGTCAGCCGTCAGCAATCAGCTTTCAGTATCCAATTTAACTGACCGCTGAGTGCTGATAGCTGAAAGCTCAGCCTGTGTTCCGGATTCAGCGTTAATAATTGTTTTGACTCGATATGAGTGATGGACTATTATTGGTTTTGCCTTTGAGGGCATTATATCAGAAGAGCGCGGGGAGGTGATACTCTGGCGAAGGTTGACAGTTTCAGTTTCGGTTCAATTGTTATCGGGGGCAAGAAGTACCGGCGCGATGTTACTCTGTTTGCGGATGGCTCGGTGAAGCAGAGGAAAGGCGGCTTCTGGATTTTCGGCAGCCACAACATTAAGAAAGAGGAGATAGAAGAACTATCGAGGGCAGGCGCAAAGGTGTGCGTTATCGGAACAGGGACCAATTCACGGGCTAAACTATCAAAGGAGGCAAAGAGCTTCGCCGAGCAAGCGAAGCTGGAACTCCACATCCTGCCCTCTCGCCAGGCTACACTAAAGTTCAATCAACTGGGAGAAACGGATAAGAAAGCTGCAGCTCTTATCCACGTTACCTGCTAATAAGCTAACGGAATGGCTCTGAATCTTAGTGGTGTAGCTTCTTGTACTTTGCCATCAATTGCTCTTTGGTTTCCTTGTGCTTCTCATCCGGGACGCAGGAATCCACCGGGCAGACCTCTTTGCACTTGGAGGTATCGTGAGCCCCTACGCACTCAGTGCACCTGGCGGGGTCGATGACATAGATTTTGTCGCCTTCTTTGATTGCCTGATTGGGGCATTCAGGTTCGCAGGCGCCGCAACTGATGCACTCATCTGTAATCTTGTAAGCCATGGTCACTCCTCCTAATAGCTTTTGCGTATAGTAGCGTTTCTGACGACGCTATTTGCTTTTCGAGCACTGAATTTCTTTTTCAGGGCGATGGCGACATGCCCGGGGACGAGGCTGGTGATGTCCCCTCCCAGCTCGCAGGCTTCCTTGAGCAGTGAGGAGCTGATGAACTGGTATTCCAGGCTGGTCATCAGGCAGACCAGTTCTACGTCAGGGTCCAGCTTCTTGTTCATCAAAGCCATCTCGAACTCCCGCTCGAAATCGGAGCTCATCCTCAATCCCCTCACTATAACCTTCGCCTTCATTTTGCGGGCAAAGTCAACGGTCAGACCGTTGTACGGTGTGACCTGCACATTGCGCAGGTGGGCAACCGCCTTTTTCATTAAAGCCACTCTTTCCTTGGTGTCGAACATCAGGTGCTTCATGGGCACGTCATAAACGCAGATGATGACTTTATCGAAAAGGACGGCAGCCCTGTTAACTATGTCAATGTGACCATTGGTGACGGGGTCAAAACTCCCGGGGTATATAGCAGTGGTCAACGTTCACCCCCAGCATATTGATACATAGAAACGCAGCTATCGCCGTGTCGAACATTCTTCACTCTTTGAAAATCACCCAGCCGGTCTTCGAGGGCTACACGCTTCGAGTGTTCGATTACTATGGTTGAATCCTTTCCCGCAAGCTGAGACGATGATAGTTTCTCAGCAACTGACACAATGGTCGGGTCGGTGTAGGGAGGGTCCAGTAAAAGTATATCATACGCTTTATTCAGTACGGAAATCGCCTTAGCCGCAGGCATGCAATAGACCTTACTCCGCTCGGTGAATCCCGTGTTCTTCAAATTTTCTCTAATGATAGCGCACAGCCTCGGGTTCTTCTCCACGAAATCAGCCCAGTCCGCTCCGCGGCTCAGAGCCTCTATACCTAACGCTCCGGTGCCGGCATAGAGGTCGAGCACCCTCGACCAGTCGGGAGTCAGGGATTCCAGCATAGAGAAAATTGCCCCTCGCAGCATATCGGATGTGGGGCGCAGGTTTGAACCTTGCAGCGATTTGAGTCGAAAACCCTTAGCTTTACCCGCAATCACTCTCATTATACTGCGAATAACCTTTAACATTATAGCAGTGCCCGCTATCTCGTCAAGTGCAGTCGGGGGCAGGTACTATTTTCCCACTGTGAGCGCACTAAATTACCATTGAAAGAGAGATGTATGCCGTGCTATTCTCGAATCTGTAAATCAAGCAGAACCGCCTTGCTGAGAAGCAGGATATCCATGCCCTTGAGGACAGGAAATGGATGAAGCTAAAGCGACAATACTCGTAGTAGATGACGAAAAACCGATCAGAGACCTCATTTCGCGCAAGCTGGAATCTGAGGGCTACCGGTGCGTAGTTGCGTCGGATGGCGAAAATGCTGTCTGGAAGGAATTCATTCAGGACTTCGACCTGCTGATTGCGGACATGAAACTGCAGGGGATGTCGGGAAAAGAAACCCTGGGGAGGCTGATAACAGAGCATCCCGATACCGGCGTTATTTTAATGACAGCCACTGCCGACATACGAGCTGCTGTGCAAGCAATACAGTACGGAGCGTATGACTATTTGCCCAAGCCTTTCGATCTGGATGACCTCTCCGAGAGGGTATCGAAGGCTTTGGAACGAAGGAAGTCGGCGCTGGAGGGCAGGGCGTATCGGCAAGGTCTGGAGCAAAAAGCAAAGCAATTGGAAACACGTTTGCAGCACTATCAGAATAGATACGTCGAGATGGCAACATCCCGGCAGTCAGAGCACATCGGAAGCACGGAGCAGCTTAAGGTCGCAGTCGGCGTAAAAGTCGTGGTCAAGTCACGGGAGGATTCGAGCGCTGCGGAACAGGCTGACGGAGGTCGTTCGCTGCTTGCGGGCAGGAAGGCGCCCACCATCTGGGACGACATAGGTTCAGATGTGGATGAGATAGCGGGGACGATAGGAGAAGAGTCACATTTTCCGGTGAGCGCAGAAAAGCGTGATACGGAATCAGTAACCCCTCCTCGGGATTTGCAACAAATACTGCAACTGAGAGATGTTTCGCGGGCGTACCGGATGGGGTCGGTAGAGGTACAAGCCCTCAAGAATGTTACCCTCAGCATAGCCCGCGGTGAATTCATCGTAATTCTGGGACCCAGCGGCTCGGGCAAGACCACGCTGCTTAACCTTATCGGGGGCATGGACTCGCCCAGTTCGGGCGAGACACTGGTAGACGGCATCGACATCAGTGTCCTTAGTGATAAGGGATTGACCGAATACCGCCGCAGAAATATCGGCTTCGTTTTTCAGTTTTTCAATCTCATACCGACGTTGACAGCCAGAGAGAACGTCGAGTTTGCCGCCGAGCTGGTCGAACGTCCCAGAGATACACTTGAAATGCTGGAGATGGTCGGTCTCAAGGAGCGCGCCGACCACTATCCCAGCGAGCTCTCCGGAGGGGAACAGCAGCGCCTTGCCATAGCCAGGGCACTGGTAAAAGACCCGCCCATCCTGCTTTGCGATGAGCCTACCGGGGAACTCGATTTCGAGACTGGCAAGCACATTCTGAACAAATTGCGGGCGGTAAACAGAGAAGACCACAAGACCGTGCTGCTCGTGACCCACAATACGGCAATAGGAGATATTGCCGATAGGGTGATCAGGCTCCGCAGCGGCGAGATTATTGAGGTCAGGGCTAACAAGCACCCTCTCGACCCCATGGAATTAAAATGGTAGTGCGCTATGAGCAAGCTCCAGCGTAACCTTATTCGCGACCTCGCTGCTTCCAAGGGATTGTTCCTGGCGGTGGCAGCCGTTATTTTGCTGGGCGTGGCAATCTTCAGTGCCTCCTCTACAGGCTATCACAATCTGAAAAGCTCCTATGACTACTCCTATGAAACCCTGCGCTTTGCCGATTTCACTGTGAAGGTCGTGGCAGCGCCTCCTGAGACTGCTGACGAATTGAAAACGATAACGGGTGTCGAGTCTGTCAGCGGCAGGGTGAATACCGAAATAGCCGTCACACTGCCCGGTGATGAAGCAAAGAGAGTGCTGTTACGTGCCATATCTCTGCCCTCCGGTGCACGCCCTGGGGTCAACGATGTCAAGGTGGAGCAAGGCTCTTACTTTCAGGGCGATGAAAGCAATGTGCTTCTGGTGGAGCGGAGCTTCGCCGAATACCACAAGCTGAGTCCCAGAGACAGCTTGCTGCTCACGGCGGGTGGTAAGGAGATCACATATGAGGTCGCGGGGATAGTCACCAGCCCGGAGTATATCCTGCCTGCCAAGAGCCGTCAGGAGCTGCTGGTCTCGCCGGAAAGCTTCGGGGTTATTTTCATCTCTCAGGAAGCGATGGGCGCACTTACGGGCAACCCCGTATTGAATGAGTTTTGCGTGATAGTCGCTGAAGGGGCGGACAGGGCTACCGTAATGGAGGAAGCTGAAGCCATACTGGCGCCGTACGGAATAATGGAGGTAGTGCCCTCAGAGGAGCAAGCCAGCAACGCCGCCCTCAGCATAGATATTCAAGAGATGGGAAATATAGCGCAGGTCTATCCTCTGCTGTTCCTCATTGTGGGCGCATTGGTCACATATACATTACTTGCCAGAATCGTCCTCAATCAGAGGTCTCAGATCGGTTTGATGCGGGCTATGGGTTACACCCGTAAGGAGGTTCTTATTCATTATCTTAGTTTTGCCCTCATCATCGGGATTGCCGGCGCTGCTGCCGGCGCCGTAGCAGGCTACCTGCTTTCCAGGGTTGTAACTGACATCTATACCGCTGCTCTGGGGCTTCCTTTCACGAAGATGGAGATGGAATGGCTGGTGATAGGGGAAGGGCTGCTTCTGGGAATCGTACCCTGCGTGGCGGCAGGCATTCTGCCAGCCTTAGCTGCCTCTCGACTACATCCTGCTGAGGCTATGCGCACTCCGTCCCCTGCTGCCGGCAGGAAACTGCTTGTGGAACGGCTTTTCCCATTCCTGTCGCGGCTTTCTCATCTGTGGAAGATTCCCCTGCGCAACATCTTCCGCAACCGACGCCGCAGCATTTACACCATCATGGGCGTCGCCTTCGGCATTGCGCTTATTCTGGTATCGCTCATTATTATGGAGTCCATAAACTCATTCATGGGCTTCCAGTTCACCGAGATTCAGAGATACGATGCTCAGGTAACGTTCGCCGGAACTCAGCCCGTGACTCTGGTCGGCGATATTCAGAGCAGCGGAGATTTCACCAAAGTCGAGCCTGTGCTGCAGGTGCCGGTAAGGCTGGAACATGAAGGCAAAAACTACACCACTATGGCGATAGGGATTTCACCCGAGGCTGAGCTATACGGGTTGTACGCCACCGGCGGAGAGCGTGTGAGCGTCACTGACGAGGGGATACTGCTCAGCGGAGCATTAAGAGAAACACTCGGGGCAGAGGTCGGCGATGTCATAACCGTTTACTCACCTTCTACTTCTCAGGAGGTTCGTGTTGCCGGATTCGTGAAGCAGCCTCTGGGCGCTTTCACCTTTCTAACTCTGGAGCAGGCGCAGGAACTGGCGGGAGGACAGCCTGTAATCGGCGGGCTTATGCTTGAGGCGGAGCCTGAGTACGCAGGTACTTTGAGACAGGCGGCGAGCCAGATTCCGGGTGTGGCTTCCGTCGAAATAACCGATGAGACCGCCGCAGCGGTGGGCAAGAGAATGGACTTCAACTGCAATATGATTTGGATAATGTTCGGCTTCGGCGCAGCGCTGGCGCTTGCCATAGTTTTCGCTACCTTCATGATAGGCATACTGGAGCGACGCCGCGAGATAGCCACCATGCGCACTCTGGGGGAGAGCAGGGACAGAATCATAGCCATGCTTACCAAGGAGAACCTGCTGCTGGGATTAGCAGGGGTAGTCCTGGGCATCCCATTGGGATATGTGCTGTCGGCGTACTTCTTCAGCCTGTTGCAGAGTGATATGCTATCATACAGCATGGTTGTTCCAATTCATACATACCTACTCGCTACCGTCACGGTCATAGCGCTCATTCTGGTTTCCCAGATACCCGCCATTCGTCACGTGAACCGGCTTGACCTGTCGAGGGTGATAAAAGAGCAGGCGAGTTAAAAATAATCACCGAATTCATTTCGTGTAGGGGGCGGGTTTCAAACCCGTCCCCTACGTGTTTCTATATCATGACTGGCTTGAAATAAACGAAACGAATGTTTCGCAGATATTATGTTTTGTGATATAATCGTTCTCGAAGAACTCATATGAAATTGATTGTCAAAGGTCATGGTGGTGAAGGGATAAGATGTCTCCCTGTTTCTGGCGCTGCAAAACCTCCAGGAATTCACGGCTCTGGCTTGCCTTTGGTCTGTCACTGATACTGGTTCTAACGGCTTGCGGGGAAGCTGCGGAGCCTGCCCCTGTATCTACCAGTTCGCCTGCTCCAACGCCAATTTTCTCTCCGTCAGCTGCTGCCCGGCCTGTTATCCATATGAGCAAGGAAGGGGGCTGGGGGCCGAGCCAGGGGTTCACGTATTTTATGTTATGGGACAGCGGGCGGGTGGTCTTTACAAATGATCGTGTTCGCCGGGAAGCTTATTTGCCCCTATCAAAGGTAGCAGATCTGGTGGATGCCGCCAAGTTTCTCTATGACCTTAACGATGGTTATGGATGTGCTGTAATGGATGCGCCTACTGTCTATTTAACAGTGGAGGCGGAGCAAGGACATCGAGAGACTATACGATTCCAAGAAATATCTTCAGAAATATCTATAAATGTGGACACTTCTCTCGGAGAGACCTACACTATTAGCTGTTCGCCGCCAAAGGAGATTCAAGCCTTTTTGGAGATACTGAAAAACTCTCTGCCCGAGGACGCACCCCTCTGTCAGCCCGTGGAGGTGTTCGTCGATAGTTATCCTGCTTACGGAATCGATGCGGGAAATATGACGCTTTCGGAGTGGCCTTCGGAGTTGAAAGGTTTCCTGCAGGGAGAGGCAATGCAGCGGGCTATTCAATTGGCAGGGCTTTACTCTGAGAAGCTATTTTTGATGGACGGAGAACCGTACTACGTGTGGGTTGATTCCGTATCACCAGGTCTACATGATCATGGATATAAGTGGGAACGTCCCCGTCACCCCAATGCTACCTACTACGGGTACCACCGCAATTATGGCTATCTCTTTCGGTTCTCCGGAGTATCTCAAGAAGAGATAGCCTCCTGGTATAAGGCAGAGATGCCTGACTACCGCTGGATTTTGGTGAAGGAAGAAGGGGCATACTTCCAAGTCTGGGTCACGGATTATTATGGAGACATACTCAAATTCCGTTTTTCCCCCGACTATTTCTACATTCAACAAATATTCGTGGAACGGGACGTGCCTCGCTATCCGAATGCTGTTCAACTAGGGTGTACCGGTTCCGACTGTCAGTTGTGCAAGGGAATCACCTTGGAGCAGGCAAGAACGTGGTTTCATGATCACATGGTGTATCTGGGTTGGTCGGAGACAAGTGCGGGCGTTTATTCTCGATCCGACGATGGTATCACCAAGATTATCCGTTTTGGGTTTCGAACAGAGAGTGACGGGATAGCAGTTTATATAGAGGAACGTCAGCAGATTGCTCCGTCATGGTGGCCTCCCCCTGTCGATACGCCGCCCATCCCTACTCCTACGCCCACCCCTACCCCTACCTAATCCCCCTTTACAAAAGTGGGGAGAATTATTATGTCCCGTAAAGGCGCAATGACACCAGAATTACCTTTGTGCTATACTTTAGGGCAAATCGAGAGGTATGGTGAAGGTGGTTAAAAAGGCAAAGGTTCAACTCTATGATACGACGCTGCGCGACGGGGCGCAGCGCGCCGGGATTTCGTTCTCTGTGGAGGACAAGCTCAAGATTGCCCGGCGGCTCGACGATATCGGCATTCACTTCATCGAGGGCGGCTGGCCCGGCTCCAATCCCAAGGATGTGGAGTTCTTCGCCAGAGCCAAAGGCCTGAAGCTGAAACATGCCAGGCTGGTCGCTTTCGGCAGCACGCGCCGCGCCGGCATCAAGGCTGAAAAAGACCCCAACCTGCGCGCTATAGTGGAATCGGGGATTAGGTACGCCACGCTGGTAGGCAAGTCGTGGGATTTGCATGTAACCGATGTGTTGGAGACCACACTCAAAGAGAACCTCAACATGATTGCCGATTCCGTTCGCTATCTCAAGTCGAAGGGGCTGACGGTGTTCTTCGATGCCGAGCATTTCTTCGACGGCTGCAAACGGAACAGCGAATACGCTCTAAAAACAATCGAGGCTGCCGCCGGAGCCGGCGCTGACTGCATCGTGCTCTGCGATACCAACGGCGGCGCATTGCCCGATGAAGTGTCTGAGGCTGTCAAAGCGGCGCAAAGGTTCGGTGTGTCTCTGGGCATTCACGCCCATAACGATGGGGAGCTGGCGGTGGCGAACAGCCTGGCTGCGATGCAGGCCGGGGCGGTTCAGGTGCAGGGCACCATCAATGGCTACGGGGAGCGCTGCGGCAACGCCAATATATGCTCCATCATACCTGCGCTCAAGCTCAAGATGGGCATAGACTGCATCAGCGATAAGAACCTGGCGAAGCTGACCGACGTATCACGCTATGTCAGCGAGCTGGCTAATATCAGCCCCGACCCCCATCTGCCCTATGTGGGTGGCAGCGCGTTCACCCACAAAGCGGGACTGCATGTCTCGGGGATGATGAAGCACTCGGAAAGCTATCAGCATGTCAAACCCGATATGGTGGGCAATCGCAGCGAGGTGCTGGTATCGGAGCTTTCTGGGATAAGCAACATAACCTATAAGGCGAAAGAGCTCGGGTTCGATATCCCCAGAGGTGAAAAAGCCAGAGCGGTGCTGGAGCGAATCAAATCGCTGGAGAAGCTGGGATTTCAATACGAGAACGCCGAGGCTTCGTTTGAGCTTCTCATCAGGCGCACTCTGCCCGATTACAAGCCTCCCTTTGAGCTGGTCGATTTCATGGTGGTCGTGGAGAAGCTGCGCCGTCTCTCCACTGTGGAAGAGGCGGAGGACCTGCTCTCCGAGGCGATGGTGAAGGTGAGGGTGGGCGGGCAGATGATTCATACCGCAGCCGAGGGCAATGGACCGGTCAATGCGCTGGATGCGGCACTGCGCAAGGCGCTGCTCCAGTTCTATCCCAGCTTGGCGGTAATCAAGCTGACGGACTACAAGGTGCGCATCCTCGAAGAAAGCGACGGCACCAAGTCCAAGGTGAGGGTGCTCATCGAGTCGAGCGACGGCGAGCACGAGTGGCGCACTGTGGGAAGCTCGACCAATATCATGGAGGCAAGCTACATAGCGCTCGCCGACAGCCTGGAGTACTGGCTGCTGCGCTGGGGCTCGCCTGCCAAGAAATAGTCGGAGGTTAAACTGACACGGTTTATCCTGATACGGCACGGACAGACGGAGTGGAACCGCGTGGAGAGGTTTCGCGGCAGGGCAGACCTCTCTCTGAACGAGACCGGCTTCAAGCAGGCTGAAGCAGCGGCGCTGAAGCTGAAAGACTGGCAGGTTGCCGCTATCTATTCCAGCCCGATGAAACGCGCGCTCCAGACCGCAGAGCCTATAGCGAAGGCTCTGCATCTTCCGGTTCAACCGCTGGAAGGTCTTAACGACATCGATTTCGGTAGCTTCCAGGGGCTGTCTGCGGAGGAGGCATCCAAAGTTGACAAGAAGCTGCTGGACGACTGGGTGGCGCGACCGCACCTGGCAAACTTCCTCAAAGGCGAGAATCTGGACATCGTACGGCAGAGGGTGCTGGGAGCGGTGGCGGCGCTGGAAAAGGTGCACAAAGACCAGACGGTAATACTGGTATCACACACGGTGGTGTGCCGGGTGCTATTGTGCGCCATGCTGGGGCTGGACAATTCGCATTTCTGGCACGTGAAGCAGGATGTCAACGCCATCAATATCTTCGAACTCAGAGACGGTGCCCCTCTGGTGACGCTGGTCAACGATACCTGCCATCTCAAGGGTCTGGATGCCTGATGAGCCCGCTGAGCATCTCCGAAATAACCAGGCTGCTGGCAATGGAATACGGTCGGCTCAAATGGCGCTCGCACCGCGACCCGCTTGACGAACTGGTTCTGACCATCCTCTCTCAAAACACCTCAGACCATAATTCAAGAAGAGCCTTCGACTCTCTGATTAAGAGGTTTGGCGGTTGGGAGGCGGTAGCTAGGGGCGATGTCGAGGACATAGCCGAAGCGATTAAGCTCGGAGGCTTGGCGCGGGTCAAAGCGCCTCGGATAAAGCAGATACTGGAGCAGATTAAGGCGGAGCGCGGCTCGCTCGACCTCTCGTTTCTCGAAGAGATGCCGCTTGCTGAAGCTAAGGCGTGGCTGCAGAGTCTGCCCGGAGTGGGGCCCAAGACTGCTGCGTGCGTGTTGCTGTTCTCGCTGGGCAAGCCGGTGCTGCCGGTGGACACGCATATCCATCGTGTGGCGAAGCGGCTCGGTCTCATAGATTCAAGAGTAAACGCGGAGAAGGCGCACGAGATTCTGGGGGACATAGTTCCCGCCAGGAATGTCTATCAGTTCCACATTCACATGATTGAGCACGGACGGAGGGTGTGTAAAGCGCAGCGTCCGCTGTGTCATCGGTGCGTGCTGCTGAAAGGCTGTCCTTTCGGTCAAAGGGAGACTGCAAGATGAGCCAGGGCAATGAAATCATCGCTTATGCCGGCGAGCTTTTCGATGCCGTGGGTGTGGCTAAAGACCCGGCGAGCGGTGATACTATCCTGCTGCTGGGCATGGTGACGGCGCCGGAGCGGGACTTAGATGATTTCGTGTCCGACAGCAAGAAGTTCGTGATGCGGGGTTTTGAACGCTATGCCAAAGCCAAACTGGATGCCCTGCTCCGGTTCATCAGGAAGCAGGGGTTCTCCGCCGAGCTTGTGGGCAAGCTGGGCTATCCGCTGCACGGCAAGCCTAACCTCAAGCATCTGGCGGTGGCAGCGGGACTGGGGAGACAGGGCAAGAATACGCTGGTGATAAATCCGCGCTTCGGACCCTGGCTGAGGTTCATGGCTGTCAGGACAAACGCGTCCCTGTCAACGACAGGCTCCGGCGTGTATGCGAAGGAGGAGAACCTTGATTGCATGGCGTGTCAGCGATGCGTTGATGCCTGTCCGGTGCAGGTGCTGGAGCCGTATCGTCTGCGGGATGAAGAGAGATGCCTGGCTTCCATCTCCAGCGAGCGCCGCGGGGGATTGGCAATTTGCGATAAATGTGTAATAGTATGTCCCGTTGGGAAACGCAGGTTGCCCTTCAGGGCAACCTGAAGTGAAAATTGCAAAATAAAAATTGAAAAGTGAAAAATGTAGAGGTGAGTTCGATGGCAAAGGTGAAGGTGGGAATTATAAATGTAACAGGCTATATCGGCATGGAGGTCGCCAGGCTGCTGTACCAGCACCCCAAAGTTCAGGTTGCCGAGGTTACGGGTCGCAGCGCCAAAGGTCAGAAGCTGGGCGATTTCCTGCCTCACCTCAGCGGCATCGACCTCACTATAGAGGCAGACCTTGGCAAGGTCGATTTCGTATTCTCCTCGCTGCCTCACGGGGAGAACGTGGCTTCCGTGGTGGCTGCTCTGGACAAGGGCGCCAAAGCGATCGACCTCAGCGCCGACTTCCGGCTCAAGGATGCCGCCGAATACCAGAAGTGGTACAAGATAGCCCATACCGCGCCGAACTATCTCAAAGAGGCGGTGTATGGGCTGACCGAGTTGAACCGCCAAGCCGTAGCCAAGGCTCGTCTGGTGGCGAACCCCGGCTGCTACCCCACCAGCGCCATGCTGGCTCTGGCTCCGGCGCTTAAAGAAGGGCTTATCGAGCCTGACATCATAATCGACAGCAAGTCGGGCGTCTCGGGAGCGGGCAGGACCCTGACCCTGAACACTCACTACGCCGAGGTGAACGAGAATGTGTCGGCGTACGCGCTGGACGGGCACCGCCATTTGCCCGAGATAGTGCAGGAGTTGCAGAGGCTGGCGCCGAAGCCTGCGCTGTCGGTC
>VGNW01000044.1 GCA_016865955.1 Chloroflexota bacterium
TCGTCAAATGCCCATGTATATTGACGCTTGGCTTTCCAAGCCTCAAGCTGGGCCCAGCCGTCGCGGGCGCGGAGGACGAAGGCCGACTTCGGGCCCAGGGAAACATGTTCCCAGCCGGTAATCCAGAAGGCAAGGCCTGCCGATACCTCAACGCCCGATGTGGTGCGATAGCCTGGGGAAAACAGGACCTCCGACCCCAGCTTGATAGCTTCGTACGTTCCACTCCCGAGCGTGTTGAAGCGTCCATCGTCATTGCGAAGCGAGACGGACAGCTCTCCGGAGGTCTCATTGAGCTCGGTGGCTAGTAGGAGGACGTCTGAGGTAAGCTCGACGCTCGATGGCGAGATGGGGGCGCGCCATACGCCGTCGGGCCTGGTTAACCAGACGTACGAGTTTCCGCTGCACAACGCTAGTCCATAGGTAGACGATAGATTGAAGGGCACAGGCTCGCGCCATAGATTCGACGTGTATTCGGCGGAGGCGAGTGAATGCGTCCAGTAGGGGCGTGAGTAAGACTCCGAACCTGAGTAGGCTTCGACGAAGAACGATCGAAAGACGTCGGGGTAACCGAGACATGGGAAAGTGAAGCTGACGTTAGAACCTGATTCAGCCCGGGTTAACTCTTTGAGGGACGTCCATGTTCCCACAGCGGCGCCGAATCCATCGCCGTAGAGGCAAGTCCAGACGTGGGGATGGGTGGTAGTAAGGGCGGTGCCGGTGACAACCACGTTCCAATCTCCCTGATACCACACGGCAAGGCCTGTAATGGACGCGACGCTGTTCGTCCAGGCTGCAGCGGCTTCCCATGTTCCGCCGGAAAGTCGGCGTCGATAGACGGCGTTGCTCTGGGAGTAGACGACAATGGCAGCGGTGGCACTTTTGCAGCAAGACGCTAGTCGGGTTGAAGACGTGCCGCTGATGTCTCCCATGTCTACCCAGCTTCCCCACGATGCGCCATAGTCGGAGCTCTCACACCTGTAAAGGTGGCCGTCTAAGCCGACTCGGAAGGCGAAGACGGCGCTGCCGAAGGCAGCGAGAGCGACGGCATAGGCGGTGACTCCCCAAGATGTCCAGACGGAATAGTCTGAGCCTGTGCCTGGAGTGGTTACTCTCTGGCGGTAAAGGTTGTTAGCTGCATCGATGCGGAGGCGGATAAGAGAGCCGTCGCCTGGCATGGCGGCGGCGTGGAAGTTGTCGGGTTCGGCGCCGGTATAAAGGCGTGTCCAATGCAGACGTGTGATACCACCTACACGGTCCTTAACCTCGACTTTGGCGTGGGGGTAGGAGGCTGGGGACTTCTGGGCGGCGATGAGGGTTGACGATAGGGTTCTCAAAAGATTACCTCCACGCCGATGAGGGTAGCGACGTAGCCTACCATGAAACTCTTGATGTCAATGTACGCGTGGTCTTTAATGCGCCAGTCCTCAGAGATCTCGTAAGCCAGAAAGAGGATAACGAGGACGACCTGGGGGACGTCCCCGAGATAGGCTGCGAGCGCTCCGAGCGGAGCGTGCAGGCCTGCACGATAGAATGTAGTCGGGATTTTACGCGGTCGCTTTATTTTGATCTCCATTTCTGAATTCCTCAAGACGGCGCTGACACTCGATACGTCCCATGATGCCCTTAGGGACGGGAATCCAGTAATTGTACTCAACAGGGAAAGTCATTATCCGCTTACCGTGAGCATCCCGCTTTATCCGCCCTTTATCGTCCCGCAACCACTCAAAAGAATGCTTACACATCCTCTGCCACTCCAGCCCTGGTGCGAGATTGCTGAACGCTTGGTCATGGGATGGTGTGAAGTTGCACTTCACGATGCCCCAAACTATCTGCTTCTTCTCATTCCTGGCGATTCGTTCGATTTTTTGAATCATGTTGCACCTCAGCTTTCATACCAGTATGGCGAGCTCGTCGGGCAGCGGGCGATTGTGCTGCCGGTAGAGCGCGGCGTAATGCTTGGCTCTGGCGAGTTTTTCCTCGGGCGAGATGCGCAAGTGCCTGAGCGCATAGACTTCCTGCTCAATTTCTCTCCAGAGCGGGCTTGGCATGGGTGGATGCTTGCCGTTTTTCTTGAGCATGTGGCCTCCTTACGGACCCATCACGATTGATTTGCTGACGGGCGCTTGATATGGCGTGTAGAGCTGACGTACTCTAACCCTGCCCTGTCTCCCCAGCTTCTTAAGCTCGCTGCGGAAAAGCTTTAGCCTGGCCTCTCCTTCGAGGCGATAGGTTCGGGCGGTGGCTTCCCCACCTACGTTTACACGATTGACTGCGTAGGCTGCCCACTCGATGAGGGCGAAACCTGCGGCACCATTGGCGACAAGGTCCTCGTACTGGGTGGGGATAGTGGATCCGGAGCCGTCCAGGGTATGCAGCTTGCCATAGTAGACCTTTGCATTGCTGCCGTCGGGGACTTCATCCGATTGAATGGTGAGCGTATCTTTCCACTCGCTGAAGCGCTGGTAGGATGGGGGGAAGTTGCCTGTTTTATATTCAACCGCCTCAATCATGACTCGGGTCGTTAGGGCGGCTACGCTGATGTCGCGGCTGCCCGATGTCGTGGCAATGAGCGTCGTGTCTTCGACCGGCAGCGCCTGGGAGAACTCCTTGACGGCGTGGGCGATATGGCGGTCAATGACGTCATTCGTCCAGCGATAGTTGCTGGCGTCCTCGTCGTGCAGGTCTCGGCGAACGAGGGTGCGCATGTCTGACAGTATCATACGTGCCTCCTCAAATCCTTCGACAGGCTCAGGATAAACCGGTGGCTGGGGGACTGGTAAAGGAGCAAAACAGCCCCCCAGCCGCTAAGCCCCAAAAAGGCTTTGGTTCTAGTCTCTGACGCCGATGAGCTTGGCAAGGGAAAGCTCGCTGAACAGGGCAAGCGAGCAATACCACTTAACCCTTGTCCTCGTTGCGTCCTTTGTTTCCAGGCTGCCGATGCGTTCAACCTCCAAGAGCCCGGGCGCCGAAAGGCCAGCGAGATGGCCTTCGCCGAAACGAAGGGCGAAGATTACGGAGCAATCAGCGTTGATACCCACAGTCTGGGCATCGGAGATATAGTCATTGATGTAGATGGGGATATCTCCCCAGTACTCCAACTGCTCTCCGAGTATCCCCCGGCCGATGGTAAGGTTTGTTCCCGCTGCCCTGGCAAGGGAACGAATTTTTCGCCTCGACCTCCGGCTCATGAGCAGACAATCAGCCCTGCCTGGCTTGATTTTGTCAGTGAGCTCGTCGACCTTGGCGAGCGTGAGTGTACCGCCGTCAGCGCCCATGGTAAGCATCTGCCCTGCAGCGCAAGACTTAGAGATGCCGTTAAACGCCTTGGCATCGGATGAGGTATCGCCATTTATGAAGGTATCGTCGAATTTATTGGCGAGCGCCTGCGACTTCAGTCCTATGACGGCTGCCTCAGCGTCCTGAACGTTGCTGCGAGTCTTCTTGATGTAGTTGTCTACATCGGCATCTCCGCCGCAAATCTTGAGGGTTGCGGTTACCTGGGTGAAGGTGGGCGCGCCTTCAGACCAAGTATCCCCCACATCATAAAAAGCGACTGTGGGATAGGCGTTGACTCGATTGTAGGTAAGGGCATTTCCTACAATCTCGGCGAACGGCAGTATTCGGAGAATGGGACTTTCGTTGATAACAGTGTCAATGACACCTTTTAGCAAGATGTCGTTGGAAAGTTTGGTGGCTTCGGCTAATGTTAAAGCCATAAGTTATTTCCTCCCGTCGTGTTGTTTTAGACCTTCGATGATTTTCTGGGTCGGTGATAGGGAATCGAGATCCAGTCCCTGTCGTAGGGGGGCACCTGCGGGGATGGGAGCGGCCTTATCCTGCGCCTCGATGGATTCCTTGACCTTCTGCACGATGGTTTTGGCGCTGGCCAATGCCGCGTCTATCTCGGCAACCGTGTTCCCCTTGATGAGGTCCGCCGGTATCTCGGGGTTAGACTGCACGAGTAGCGCCTGATATTTGGCTGTGGCGTCGGTCAAGGCATCAGTGAGAGCTGCGACCTGCTCTTCCGTTTTGGTTTTGGCAGCGAGCTGCTGTTTAACCTGCTCAAGCTCGGCTTTCAACGGTGCGAACGCTTGGTCTCTCTCCCCCAGTTGTCGTTTAAGGGCTTCGACCTCGGTTTCCTGAGGTTGCTTTTCCTGATTTTCCACTTTTACACTCCTTGTAATATTGGGTTATTCCTAAGCGCCTGGGCTTGTGGCGTCGCTCTCTCTCGCTGTGCCTTTGGCTTTGACGCTATAGTTCTGATTTTGTTTAAGGATGCCCTCTCGCTCCTCGAACCACGTCTTAAGCTCGTTCTCGGGGTCTTCGACTCCGAGCTCGTCCATGGCTCGGCGTCGTGAATGGATGCCTGACTGCACAAGGGCGGTTTCCTCCTCAACGAGACGGCCTCGGTCCTGGGGTAGGACCGTACCCCACGCTACCCTCGGCTCAACCCGGGTCAGGTCTTTTCCGGTGAAGGTCTTGAGAAGCTGCAGAATCATCTGGCTGCGCTTGCGATAGACTGAGGTTCGGATAAGGCGCTTGCGCCTGACTTTCTGCATAAGCGGCTGAAGCTCAATTTCGAGAGCGATACCCGACAGGTCTCGCTCGGTACGTCCGTAGGCTGCTTTGGGGGACTCTGACGTGTCATGCAGGACTCGATACAGCAACTCGATATAGTCGATGTGGAGCTTGACTCCTCCGCCCTGCAGGAGGTCAAGTAAATAGGCTTTGGCCTTCTCGGGAATCTCCCAGACCGCCCCTGGCTGAACAGCGATATCCGCGGCCTCTTCGACATTCTCCAATACGGCGATAGGATTCCCTGAGAGCTCAAGAATTAGCGATACCTGGGACATGGCGCGGTTCAGCTCTCGCTGCGTCTCCATGATGTCGGGGATATCGGACAAGCCCCAGAATTGCTTTGGCTGCCGCAGGTTGGGGAAGATGATAAACGGAATGAAACCGTAGGGATTCTTGCGTGAGAGGCTGAGCATCTCATTGGTATAAAGCTCGTAGGTTTTCGCTGTCCAGACCTCGGTTATTGTGTCTTTGTCCGGTATCTTGTAACGAGAGGCGACCTGATAGACTCTGGAGGGGTCGTCGGGCTGCCACCAGGCGTAAATGCCCTGGACGTCGGGGGCGGTGACTCTGACTCGCTTGTTGGCTGTATCCCAGGTCACCTTATAGCAACCGTCTCCGAGAATTGCTGCGTCCATCTCGGTATCGAAGTCAAGCTGCTCAAGATTGTTGTCGATTACGACCTGGTTAATAGCTTGCTCTGCGGCGGCTGCCATGGCGATATCGGCCTGGGAATCGCTGAGAGGGTCAACGGCAAAAACGGCGTCGGTCATGAGGTACGAGGTTATTTTGTCGATGAAGACTTTGGCATAGTTGAAAGTTAAGCGACGTTCCCTGGGGCGAGCACGCCCCGGCCACTGAGTGCCATTGTAGAAGTCGAGATATTCTCGATAGAACTGCTTCCGCTCCATATCCTTCTTAGCGAGCTCGGCCATGATGTTTTCGGTCATGATATCCTCCCCTTAGCGGTCCTGGGCTTGTAATCTCTAACGGATTCCACGAGTAAAGCTAGGCTCATAAGGAAATCATCGTGCCCCTCTGAGGGGTCGACGAAGAAATTCATGGTCTGATTGGGGCGGAATTGGCTCCGGGCAAGGTCTATCTGACGCCAGAACTCGGCGCACTCGTCGCTATTGTCCCTGGCATACATTTTCAGCCTGCCGCTGTTAATGGCTGCCAGCAAGCCAAACCCCAGTTCCGATTTTGACTTCTGCGTGAAATGAACGGGGACAACACGGCTGCCGAGCTCCTGCTTCAAAAATGCTGCGATCGGCTCTCCAATGCCGGTAGCGTCAACCGCTACGCTCTGGCAGTTCCAGGTATGCTTTAGCAAATCGAGGAACTGCGGGTAGAGGTCGGTGTGAGGCTTGCCTATCCAGGCATAATGTTCGAGGACATGGAGGGTCGGCTGTGGGCCCGGGGAAATCTCGGCAACTGTGAGGACCGTAGAGTCTCGGCTGGGTGTGAGCATTTGTTTGATGAGCTCGTCTTGCTGCTCTATTTCCCCAGCTAGGTCTAGACCTGCGACGTAGACCTTCCCAACTGCGGAATGATTAAGCCGGGCATGAGCGCCCTGCAGCTGCGCTTTATGGGTGGACGTGAACAGACGGCCTCCGCCACGGAGGGGGACGAGGCAATATTGAGTTAAGAAAAGCGGATGGTCGGGTCCCAGCCTGGCTCTCTCCGCCTCAACATAGGCTCGGTAATCGGGGTTATGCTTCGCTACCTCTTTCCAGTCGTAGCGAAAATGGCGCTTGATTCCGTCCTTGCGCTGCAGTTCCAGATTTGTTTGCTTGACTTCTTCCAGGAGCGTGGAGTCATCCCATGTCGTGCCGTAGTGCACGGTCGTTACATTAGTGGTAGCTCCCATGGGCTTGAACTCTTTGGTGTACTTCTCCTTAGAGACATCCTGGGACTCGTCAACCTCAAGTAAGATATGGGCGGTGTTGCCGACCACGTTTGCCGACTCGTCGGCGGACAGGAATATGGCGCAGGCGTTGTAGAGGTGAATCATGTAACCGAGCTCGGAGCGCCAGTAGGGAGCAAAGCCTGCGTCATTCAGACGTTCCTTAAGGCGCTGCATGGATATGACGGTCTGCGGCTTGAAGGTGGGGGAACATTTGATGAGGTTACCGCCATCGTTCATATACATGGTTAGCAGCAAAACCTCAAGCTGCGCGCTGAGCTCGTTCTTACCGCCCTGGCGGGCAATCTCCACAGAAAAGGTAAACCCTCGGCGGGTAAATATGCTGGCTAAAATGGCTTTGGCGATTTCCTGTTGATATGGTCTGAGTTTCAACACTTCGATATCCTCAGTGCAGGCATTAGAGTTTCTTGGCGATCGCTGCGACGCCTAAAGGTACTGCAATCTCGGTAAGTACGTTCTGAATAGCGTCCTTGATGCCTTTCCCCTGTCCTTTCTCTAGTGTGTATCTCGTTCGAAGCAGGCGGGCTAATGTGCCGGATGCTTGCATGATTAGCTGCAGGTTCTCGGGGTCTTTCTCGATGAGCGCCTTAATTTTCACCCGAAGCAGGGCTATCTCGTCGTCGATGCCGTGCACGTCCTCGGCAAGCTCGAAGTCCATCTGCTGAGCTTCATCCAGCACCTTCGAATAGAAGCCATGCCTACGCGCATTTTGGTTGCCCCTGGGAGCTCCCCTGGGGTTCTTTTTTGACATCAGGCTTCGTCCCTTCCTTAAGCGCCTCGGCTGCCTTCAACACAACGACATGGGCAGCCAGATTCCAGTTTTGCTTTTCAACCGCGAGTCTGAGTAGCTTCATGGTTTCTTGCCTCCGTTAGTGGTTGGGGGGATGCGAGCGGTCCTCGAACCGAACTTGCGTTCCTCGGCTTTTCTCCCATGCAGGAGTATGTCGAGGTCGTCCGGTTCGCCAGCGATGCCGGCTGCGGTCTCGGGTTCGTGGCGTTTCTGGTAGCAGTATTTGGCGTTGTCACCTTTAGGCATGGGGGGCTTCCTCCTTCTCTGCTGGCTTGTGTAGTATTGTGGATTCCGATAGTGCGGCTGACTTGTGACCGTTGCCTTTCCCGTTCCCGTTCGATTGGGGCTTCATGATTATGACAACATCCCCCAGCATGTCCTTCTTCTCCATAAGGGGACCGGCAAGGGACGTGAGCTTGGCTAGATACTTGGCTGAGGTCGTAGGGTTGCAACCGACGGTCTCTGCACCTGCGTTGATAGCCTCTTTCTTGGTGATGAATCCGAACTGGCTGACGAACTGAAGTAACCAGATTCGGTAATCAACCTCAAAGAGGAAATTCGCCTGCATCTCCGCTGACCCTTCATGATAAGGGATGGCCTGCTTTAGAACACGGGTTCGGGGATTCTCTCTCTCCCCCTGGACACTTGGGCGCCTGGGTCTGCGGCGGTTTTCTCTAGCTACGTTGCACTCTCGGTGCAAAAGCCTGAGATTCGACTCCTCGTTATTGTGGGAATTGCCGTCTATGTGGTCGATGTCGAGTCCATTTCGTGTAGTCGGAGATTTGCCGCATTCCTGGCAGGACTCGCCGTCCCTGAGCACCAGGAAGCGATAAACCCAGTACCGGGTCTGAGTCGCCCATCTACGAGGCATTAGCCACTCCCTCCCTTCCTGGCGGTTTGGATTTCGTCCAGGGGATTGTGCTCTTGTATCGCCTTCTCTTTAGCGTCTGCGTCCAGAAGATGCCAGTAGACTCTTGCTGTGACACTGGGGTCTGCGTGTCCGAGAAGAGAAGCAACTACCTTAAGATTGACACTCTTATTGAGAAGTGCGCTGGCGTAGTAGTGCCTGAGTTGATGCGGCTGAATAGGGGGAATGTGTGACCGGGCACAAAGATACTTTAAGAGTTTGGCTATATGACGAGGAGTGATAGGGTCTGCTGGATTCTGGCTGGGGAATAACCATATAGAGGATGGAGTGAGTGTTGCTAAATGCTGCCGAATAGCCCCTGCAGTATGTTTCGGAATAGGGACAGTACGCTGTTTATTTCCCTTGCCGATGACGGTGACTCCTTTGAGGTCTGGACCTAAATCAGAGATGCGTATTTTGGTGGCTTCGCTGACTCTCAAGCCACAGCCACATAGTAAGAGTATGAGCGCTCGGTCTCTGACCGATGTAGAAGGAGAGTCAAGTAACTGAGCCAGATAAGAAGCTGAAGGGACTTTTCTTTCCCTATGCGGCATGCGGGGAGAATTGAGACGAGCTGCGGGATTGAATGAGAGTAGATTCATTGATTCAAGATATGAAAAGAAAGACTTGAAGGCAAAAATATTGTTGGCTATGGTTTGAGTGGACACGCCCGAGCCTGATTTGAAGGCCAAATGAGCATCGATAAGGATAGGCGTGGGATTGGGATAGGCTTCGAGGAGTTTTTTAACGTAATGATGATAGAGACTCAGGGTGGCTGGACTTCTGCCTTGCGAGAGCAAGGAATTCAGCCATAGGGGAACTTGTTCAAAAAGATTGATGCCAGATGATTTGACGCTGTGATCCTGAGCTCCCTGGAGCTCCAGGAGCTTGTGCGTCATCATTTCCACGAGGCGCCGATTATCCGGCGAAAGAGCGTTAACGTCCTTCGCCAGAGAGTCGGGCTGATTGCTGAAGTCGTTTGACTCAAGCATCAAAAGAACGTCCTTTTCGCAATTCCTAAGATTGTACTGTGAGAACATCTTCAAAAGTAGCCTACTTCAGTACTAGCGACTCCCTCATTTTCTTGCCATTTCCTCCCAATTCAGTGCTACTAAAGTCACATACAAATAATACCTTCTACTCTAATATTTAAACATTGCACCGATTAAGGAGGTAATAGAAATGCCAGTTTATCAGTACGAATGCGATAGGTGTAGAGAGAGATTCGATTTCCGTAAAGAGATCGGAGAGGTCAATAAGGAACTGAAGTGCCCCCAGTGCGGCGCTGAGAGTGTAAGAAGGGTATATTCCGTGCATAGCGCCTGCGCACCGGGCGACAACTGGTGTATGCCGCGAGGCGGCGGCTGAGGCGTACCCAGATGGTGAGGCAGTTCGCCTTGCTCAGGTGATTTTACTTTTAACACAGACAAGGGGCTTAAGCCCCTTGTCTGGTTTTTAGCCCCCTGCGTAAGGCAGAGGCGCGCAGCTACCCAATTCACCGGGCTGGATTGACATCTCAACACGTCAGTGCTATAAAAAGACACTCGAACCGCGCATAAATTCATACCCGGAGGTTGTGTACATGGATGAGATTTACAAACGGCTGGCAGTCAAACTGGGCTACCCCGATTCCAAATACATATCTAAAATCTTCGAATATGCAACTACCCCTCGGCAGGCGAAGATTCTCGAAGCGCTGAACAAGGCTCCGGAGCCAGCGCTCACTGCAGAGCAGTTGTCGGAGAAGCTGGGACTGGATGCAGATGTGATAAAGCAGGAGCTGGAAGACCTGTTCCATAAGGGGCTGGTTTTCCCGCGTAATTTCCAGGACCGCCGCGAGTGGAGGTTCGGCAAATCCGCCATGCAGCTTCACGATGCCACGATAAGCGGCTGGAGGCGCTTCCGTGACCCTGAGAAGCTCTACGACCTGTGGCACGATTATGACGAACACGAGGGCTACCGCGCTTATGGCAAGGATTATGCCGCAGCGCCTGCCCCGATAATGCGCATCATACCCGCCTGGCAATCCGTGGCAGATGACCCCAATCTCCAGCCCTGGGAGGACTGGCGCCAGATACTGAAAAGCAAGCCGCTCATCTCAGTGGTGGATTGTCCCTGCCGCCTCGAAGTCAGAGCCTGCAAGCGCCCCGTTGAGGTGTGTCTCGACTTCGACAGGACGGCAGAGTATGACATCGCCAGCGGGCACGGCAGGAAGCTGAGCTATGAAGAGGCGCTGGATATAATGGAGAAGGCGGCGCGCTCCGGGCTGGTACACACAGCGGTCAACGATGCCAATGTCACTCTGATGTGCAACTGCTGCAACGATTGCTGTGTCGAGTTTCAGACCCTGGAGAAGTGCAATATCCCCCTCAGCCAGCACTACGCCAAGAGCCGCTACGAGGCGAGCGTCAATCAGGACTTGTGCAATGGCTGTCAGGACTGCGTAGACAACTGCAACTTCGACGCCATAACTATGGCGAAGTCGCCCGGCTCGAAGAAGCTCAAGGCGCAGGTTGACCCCGAGGCATGTTACGGCTGCGGGTGCTGTTTCATGGTCTGCGAGCAGAAAGCCATCTCCATGAAATGCGTCAGGACAGCGTCACAAGTACCGAGTGTGAAAACCTAAGTACCTGACCCCCAAACGGGGTTCTGTGACGACGCATAATATCATCAAAGGTTAGAATTGCAGATGCCCGTTGTTCCAAGTGACATACACCAGTAGAATATCTCCGTGATTTGATCTCATGTGTCAAAGGTGTCGCCATTCTCAAAATTCAGGTCTATGAACTATGGATATAGCAGCTTTTATTTCGGAACGATTTGTTATCACAGTAGAGACTGTTCAGGAGAGAAGGAAGCTTTTCCAAATTCTATTTCAGAGAACTGACGGTAGTCTATTTGTAGCTTTCCCATATTATGCAAAAACTCGTGGGCTTCTTACTTTAGCAACCCTACGGGCTAAAACCAAATATCCAGCTTCACTCTCATTAATAGATGGCGGTAAGGTAACTGGCCATAGAGTTAAGTATTCGCACCATCCAGACGGGGCTGTGCATTTCTCGCAGGATAGAAAGATATTAACGATGGTTAGAAAGCAATCTGTACGATTATCTGAGCAGGAGGGTCATATATTCACTGTTCTAGTTCAAGGACTAAAAGATTTTCAGGGCTTAAAACAGAAGGAAATGAAACCACTATTAACAGACAAAAAGACAATTTTGAATTATAAATTTGACCCTGGTCAACCTGAAGCACTTAAATTTGTGGGCCATTGGTATAAAGAATCGTCCTTCGTAAATCGAATATTGAAAGTCGGCAACAGGCCATGGGTCACATGTAAGAAGTCAGACAATTCAATTGTTCAAGGATTAATCATTTCAGACCCCTTCCTTAATTCTGATGGAAACCATTACTTGCTTTTGACGTGTGAGGGTATTCCGATGTTGGATAAGGACAGATATTCCACACTTATATTCATGGGTGGATTTGACCAGAAAGAAATCGCACTAAACCATGAATTGGATACCCAGTTCTTGACACTGGCATATCCATCAACGGGATCCTATGAAGAACTCCTCAGGCAAATAGGAACAGTAGACTATATAGAATCCAACCTACTTTGAAAACCGACCTACTTGAAATATCGCTATACCATAACAGGAGCGAACGGTCATGCGCCTCCCCACCATTGACAAATCAGCCTCTGCTACTTAAAGTGTCACTTGCTAGGTTAATTTCATTATTTTTGCGAGGGTGCAATGAATGTAATTTACGACCAGCGTACCTACAGAGAGATGCCGCAGTCTATGGAAATCAAGCAGTCCGACGATGCCTGGCATCCGTTGAAGGACCGCAATTACGTCGAGTGGTGGTACTTCGATTTGATGAACAGCGACGGCAGCATCGTCAGGGGACAGTTCTATATCTCGGGCAATAGGTTGCGCGGCAGCAACTCCATGACCGGCGTCAGAGCCAGCTATGTCAAGCCCGACAGCACCGAGGTACTTATTGATAAGAAGTTCCCTCTCTCCTCCTTCAAGGCTTCCACCGAAACCTGCGATGTGAAAATAGGCAACAGCTTCATCAAAGGAGACCTTTCGCATTACACTCTGCATATCGAGGACGATAACAAATCTCTCGACCTGGAACTCCACTCCCTGATGAAGGGCTTCACCAGCCATGCCTGCTTCGGCAGCGAGTCGAGGTACATGTACTGGGTCGTCCCCCAGCCTCGCTGTCAGGCAAAAGGCGCATTCAAGACAAAAAACGAGACTTTCAATATCGAGGGGACGGGCTATCGCGACCATAACTGGCTCAACTTCCCGCCCATGGATTACCTCGCCCACTGGGACTGGGGCAGGATTTACAATGAGGAATTCACTATCCTCTTTGCTGATATAGTCACCACTAAGAAATTCGACGGCGCTGAGATAAAGCCGCTCCTGATTTACAATCTAAATAAGATGGTCTATCTCAGCACAGAGACAGCAAAATGGAATCTGACCAAAGGAGATATATCGCTCGACCCCGAGACCAGGATAGGGATACCGCGAATACATCTGCTGAATGCCCATGCCGATGGTTTGTCGCTCCGGCTCAATCTGCAACTCAAGAGCGTTTTTCAGAAGATAGACCTGCTTGCCGACTTCAATCCCATAGCCCGATTCCTCATCAGCACTTTCAAGGCGAAGCCCACGATAACATCGTTTTACTCCACAGGCTCGGGGGAGTTGAACATAGAAGGCAGGCATCATGCCCTGAACTGTACCGCCGTACATGAATTCGTGAACAACCTCAGATAGCTGAAAGCTAAAGGAGCTATTCTATGACCAAACCGTTCAAAGTCTGGAGAG
>VGNW01000045.1 GCA_016865955.1 Chloroflexota bacterium
GCATATTCCAGTATGCTGCGTCGTGGTTCCACTGAGTCACCACGAAGTGTCACCTAGCCTCCTTTCGGTAACACTATTATTGACGCAACGATACCTATTTCGGTAACAATAATTATGAGTCAATTCGGGCACTTGACTTATGCGAATTGTGTACCTAATCTATGGGGAGAAATAACGAGGAGGTTTCAGGATGGCAACAAAGATTGGCATCAATGGCTTCGGCAGGGTGGGCAGGCAAATCTTCAAGGCAATCAACGATTTCCATGCCGATAAGCTGGAAACGGTGGTTATCAACGACCTCACCGATACCAAGACCAACGCCCATTTGCTCAAATATGACAGCAACTACGGCAAATACCCGGGCAAGATAGAGGCTACGGCGGATTCCATTATCGTAGATGGCAAAAAGGTGAGGGTGCTGGCGGAGAAAGACCCCGCCAAAATACCCTGGAAGGATTTCGGCGTCGAGATCGTTGTGGAATCTTCGGGCAGGTTCACCGATGCCGACAAGGCTGCGGCGCACTTTCAGGGCGGCGCCAAGAAGGTGATTATCTCGGCACCTGCCAAGGGAGAGGACATCACAATCGTACTCGGCGTCAACGAGAATAAATACGACCCTGCCAAGCATCGTATAATATCCAATGCCTCCTGCACCACCAACTGCATCGCTCCTATAGTGAAAGTGCTTCACGAGAGCTTCGGCGTGAGCAAGGGCTTGATGACCACCTGCCATGCCTATACCAACGACCAGAGGATACTCGACACGGTGCACAGCGACCTGCGCCGCGCCCGCGCTGCAGCGCTGAGCATTATCCCCACCACCACCGGCGCTGCCAAAGCGGTGACGCAGGTAATCCCGGAGTTGAAAGGAAAGATACATGGCATCGCGCTCAGAGTGCCCACCTCCACCGTCTCTGTTGTCGATTTTGTTGCCGATGTAAATAAAGAGGTTACAGCGGAGCAGGTCAACGATGCCCTGCGCGCCGCTGCGGATAAGCAGCTCAAGGGCATACTGGAGTTTTGCACCGAGGAGCTGGTCAGCATCGATTTCAAGGGCAATCCCGCCAGCTCGATTGTGGATGCCGCTCTTACCATGGTCATCGGCGGCAACATGGTCAAAGTGTTAAGCTGGTATGACAATGAGTGGGGCTATAGCTGCCGCACCGCCGACCTGGCAGCCCTGATGGTCAAGAAGGGGCTGTAACACTCCTGTTTAGCGTTAACTCGTGAATCTGTAGGGGCGTTCAATTGAACGCCCCTACTTATAATGGTCGGGTTAGGAAACCCGACCTACTCCGTCGTCACGGGAGCAGCGACGCTACATTTCTCACGGACAAGCCGAGTAGGGCAGGTTTCCCAACCTGCCTTACATATTTGATCGAATGCGTTGTATCAGGCGGGCGCCTTCTCTACCTTCACGGCGCAGACCTTCAGTTCGGGGATTTTGGATATGGGGTCCAATGCGGGGTTGGTGAGCAGGTTGGTGGCGCTTTCGGCGAAGTGGAAGGTCATGAAAACCACGCCCAGCGGCGACGACTCGGTTATCTTCGCCTTTGCCTGTATCCTGCCGCGACGTGAGGATATCTGTATTTTATCGCCGTCTTTTATGCCCAGCGCCTGAGCGTCTTTAGGATTTATCTCTGCCAGTTCCTCTTTGCTTATCTCTCTGAGACCCTTGGAACGCCGCGTCATGCTGCCTGTGTGATAATGGAACAGGATGCGGCCGGTGGTCAGCATCAACGGATAGTTATTGTCGGGCAACTCCTGAGGAGGCCTGTACTCCACGGCGGCGAACCTGCCCTTGCCGCGGCTGAACATGTCCTCATGGAGGAACTGAAGTCCGGGATGGTCTTCGGTAGGACAGGGCCATTGCAGTCCCCCCTGCTCCAGTCTTTCGTAGGTGATGCCGCCGTAGGAGGGCGTGAGTTCGGCAATCTCCTTCATAATATCAGCAGCGCTGTTGTACTCGAAACCTTTTGCCTTCATCCGCCGCGCTATTTCACAGACTATCTGCCAATCGGGCTTGGATTCGCCTGCGGGCTTGATAGCCTTGCGTACTCTCTGTACCCGGCGTTCGGTATTGGTGAATGTTCCGTCCTTCTCCGCGAAACTTGCCGCAGGCAGCACTACATGGGCTAGCTGCGCCGTCTCGGTGAGGAATATATCCTGAACTATCAGAAATTCAAGCTTGCCCAGCGCCTCTTTAATATGTCTGGCGTCGGGATCGCTGAGCACTGGGTTCTCACCCATGATATAGGCAGCCTTGACCTTGCCTTCATCCATGGCATGGAACATCTCGGTGAGCACCAGCCCCAGCTCGGACGGCAAAGTGCAGCCCCAGGCGGTCTCGAACTTCATTCTTATGCCTGCTCCGGCTACCTGCTGATAGCCTGTGAATACGTTGGGCAGAGCGCCCATGTCGCAGGAGCCTTGCACGTTGTTCTGACCGCGCAGCGGGTTTACGCCCGACGAGAGCTTGCCCACATTGCCGGTGAGCATGGCGAGGTTGGCTAAAGCCAGAACGTTGTCGGTGCCGTGCGAATGCTGCGTTATGCCCATGGCGTAGAGGATGGAGGCAGGTTTGCCGGTTGCGTACAGCCGAGCTGCCTTCGCTATATCTCCTGCGGGCACTCCTGTGACCAGAGATACGAAGTCCAAATCAAAATTCTTCAGGGAATTGCGGAACTCCTCGAAGTTCTCGCAGCGTTTCTCGATGAACTCCTTATCGAGCAGTCCCTCATCGACTATCACACGGCACATGCCCATGATAAGGGCTGCATCTGACCCCGGGGATTGTCTCAGCCAGATATGAGACCTGCGCACGAGGTCGATTCTGCGTGGGTCGGCAACGATGAGCTTCCCGCCTTTATCCACGGCTTTCTTTATCTCCAGGGCGATTACGGGATGGTCGTCGGTGGTGTTAGTGCCGATAGCCAGGATACATTTAGCATCCCCGATCTCGGCTATCGAGTTGGTCATGGCGCCGCTGCCGAAGCTTGTGGCCAGACCGGCCACGGTAGGGGCGTGTCAGAGGCGGGCACAGTGGTCTATATTGTTCGTGCCCATCACCGCCCGGGTAAATTTCTGAAACACGAAGTTGTCTTCGTTAGTGCACTTGGCTGAAGATATGGCAACGAACTTGCTCCCCTTGCAGTTAGCCAGCTTGCTGGTTATCAGGTCGAAAGCCTCGCCCCAGCTTGCCTCGATGAACTCGCCGTTCTTCTGCTTGATGAGAGGCGAGGTCAGGCGTTCCGGCGAGTTGACGAAATCCAGTCCGAACTTGCCCTTAACGCAGGCTTGTCCTTTGTTCGCAGGTCCTTTCTGGTCGGGGGCAACGCGGGTGATTTTTTCATCTTTGATGTCCAGATTAAGCTGGCAGCCCACGCCGCAATAGGGGCATATGGTTGTCACCGTGCGGTCCGGTGCACCCTTCCATAACGAGGGGCGCTCCATAAGCGCTCCCACGGGGCAGACATCGACGCAGGCGGCGCAGAATTTGCATCCCGAGTCGATAAGAGTCTTGCCGAAGGCTCCGCCGATATAGGTGTTTTTCCCGCGGAGATTGAATGAAATAGCTTCTGCACCTCTGATTTCATGGCATACCCTGACGCATTTGCCGCAGAGGATGCACAGATTGTTGTTTCTGACGATGAAAGGGTTCTCCATCTCGATGGGGAATCCTCTGTGATTGTACGGATAGGGCATCTCGCCGATACCTATGAAATCAACCGCTTTCTGCAGCTCGCAGCGTCCGTTCTTGGCGCAGAGTATGCACTGTTGTTCGTCCACGCTGGGCAGGCGCAAACACACGTCTCCGGGTTTGCATCTTTCCCTGCGGTGGCAGGTGAGACAGACATGCGGATGCCTTGCCAGCAGTATATGCAGCACCTTGCGGCGCTGTTCGTTGACTTCGGTGGTATTACTATAAACAACCATACGGTCGGCAGCGGGTTCGCTGCATGCGGTAACGAAGCCGCGTCTGTCCTCTATTTTCACCTGGCACAGACGGCATGCGCCTGTAGGCAGCTTGATATCCCGCAGCGCGCACAAATTGGGGATGTATATGCCGTTATCGAGCGCCGCTTCCAGGATTCTTTTACCTCTGGTCGTCTTGACCTCGACGCCGTCTATGGTCAGCGTAACAACATTGCTTTTGGGTTTGGTTATTGTAGTTGTCTCCACAGCCATTACACCTCGTTTATTTTGCACCTGCTGCCGCAGCTACCGGCACAGGTTCCTTGGGCACTTCCACAGTCTCGCCGCTGACTTTCTTCACCGCATTGAATTTGGTGGGACATTTCTCCAGACATGTACCGCACTTGATGCACTTGACCTGGTCTACTACGTGCACCATCCTCTTGCCGCCGGTTATAGCGTCCACGGGGCAGGCTCGGGCGCAAATGCCGCAGCCTGAGCATTTATCGGGCAGAATGAAGAAGTTTATCAACTCCTTGCATACCAGTGCCGGACATCTCTTCTCGTTGACATGCGCCTCCCACTCTTCGCGGAAGTAGCGTATGCTGGTGAGCACAGGATTGGGTGCCGATGTCCCCAATCCGCAGAGGGCGCTGCCGATGATGGTCTTGCCCAGCTCGTTCAAGTGGTCAATATCCTCAGGCTTCCCTCTCCCTTGCGTTACTCTCTCCATCATATCGATCATCAGAGGCAAACCCTCGCGGCAGGGCACGCACTTGCCGCAGGACTCGTCGCGGCAGAAGGCGAGGAAGTACCTTGCTGTGTCCACCATGCAGGTATCGGTATCCATTACCACCATGCCGCCGGAGCCCATGATGGAGCCGACGCGGGCAAGGTTCTCGAAATCGACAGGGGTATCCAGAAGGTTCTCCGGTATACACCCTCCGGAGGGTCCGCCCGTTTGAATTGCCTTGAAAGGTTTGCTATTGGGAATTCCACCGCCCACTTCGTAAACTATCTGGCGCAGTGTGATGCCCAGAGGAACTTCAATCAATCCGGGACGGTTTATCTTCCCGGTCAGGGCGAAGGTCTTTGTCCCTTTGCTGTCTTTTGTGCCGTAGCCGGCAAACCAATCGCCGCCTTTGACCACGATGTTGGGGGCATTGGCAAATGTCTCCACATTATTCAGAGAGGTGGGCAAGCCCCATAAACCCGACTCCACGGAGCGCGGTGGCCTCACGCGCGGCATGCCTCGTTTGCCCTCGATGGAGTACATCAAGGCGCTGCCCTCGCCGCAGACGAAAGCGCCGGCGCCCTGCATTATCTCAATATCGAAGCTGAACCCGCCGCCCAGAATATTCTTGCCCAGCAGGTTCAGTCCTTTCGCTTGCTCTATAGCGGTTTTAAGCCTCTTGACAGCCAGGGGATACTCCGCTCTCACATATATATAGCCGTGAGATGTGCCGATAGCATAGCCGGCAATAGCCATTCCTTCGAGAAGAGAGTGAGGGTCTCCTTCGAGAACGGAGCGGTTCATGAAAGCCCCGGGGTCTCCTTCGTCGGCGTTGCACACCACGAATTTGGGCGTAGCTTTGCTGCGCCTTGCCTCCTGCCATTTCTTCGACGTGGGAAAGCCGGCTCCGCCGCGTCCGCGCAGCCCCGCCTTCTCAACCTGAGTGATGATATCGTCCGGCTGCATTGTCAAAGCCTTATTCAGTCCGGCATAGCCTCCGTTGGCAATATAGTGGTAGATATTATCGGCATCTATTGTTCCGCATCTGTCCAGTATTATCCTGACCTGCGGTTTCAGCATCGGCAGGTCGAAGAATTTGGGTATGCCCTGCACCGTGCCCTCGCCTATTGTGCCCAGCGCCAGATCGGGACGGGGGTTGTCTTTGACCAGGTAATCCTCGATTAGTTCTGCAACCTTCTCTTTGGCGACACGGCTGTAGCAGATTCTAGGATGCCCCGGCTTTATGATGTCCACCAGCGGTTCCAGATAGCACAAGCCCAGGCATCCTACAGGTATTACATGGGCATCTATTTTGCGTTTGGCAAGCTCCTCTTTCACAGCCTGCATGGTGGCGTTGCCGCCTGCTGCCATGCCGCAGGTCGCCAGACCCACCAGTATCAGAGGCTTGTTGCCATGCCACAGGCTATTCCATTCTGCTTTGGCTTTACCCTGTATTTCTGAGAAATTCATGGGATTCCCCTTTAAATATAACTACTGATATTTCTTGATGGTTTCCAGAGCCTTGGGACCTGTTACGTTGCCGTAGACGTCGTTGTCAACCACAACGACGGGCGCCAGAGCACAGGAGCCGAAGCAGCGAACCGACTCCAGACTGAAATTCTCGTCCTTCGTTGTTTCCCCTTCTTTAATGTGAAGCTCTCGTTCCAGCGAGTCCACGATGCTCATAGCGCCGCATACATGGCAGGCTGTGCCCAGGCAGACCTTGATCATATGCTTGCCGGGCTTGATATAGCGGAACTGAGCATAGAAGCTGGCAACACCGTAAACCGTATTGGGCGAAACCCCTGCCAGTTCCCCGATTTCCTCCATCGCCTCTCTGGGCAGATACCCCATCTTTTCCTGCACTGCTTGCAGCGCCGGTATCAGCACAATCTGCTGTCCCTTCAACGGGGTAATCAGTTCGCGAATCTGGCTCTTCATGTCGTTATTGCTTGTCACCTGTTTCCTCCGGTCTCTGTTTCCTATCTCCGTAATCGGACACAAAATACCTGGCGACTCATAGCCAGGTTGTTCGGGTAATAGTCTGCGGTTTGATAATAAAATCTTGAGCCTGAGAGACAGGCTGAAGCATCGCAATACCAATAAAACGAATCATACTAAATCTAGGGAGAAATGCATTGCTGCCCGGATAGTCTGTATGCTTGGACGGGTATATAAGAAGGCAAGGTCATTAACAGCCTGCAAAGGTACCCTCTATTCACAAACGGTGAATTCGACGAAAATCGGCTTTTTTGAAGCCACCGCTCAATCGCTATTATAGCTTACGGTATTTTTCAAGTCAACTTCAGGGAAATGATGGTTAGGATGCTGGTATTTTGTGGCAAAAGTGATAGAATAAAGACGGGTGGGTTTCACGTTTTGAAATATTTATGAGCGAAGCTAAAATAAGGGAACGCAAGGGGGTAAAAGCTCTCGAATAGAGAGCTTTTTATCTTTTTTAAATATCTAGGGAGGCAAAATGTATAAAATCCTGCACAGGGAAGACCTCACCCCTGAAATCCATCTTTTCGAGATAGCTGCCCCCGATGTGGCGAAGAAGGCTCAGGCGGGGCAGTTCGTTGTAATTCGGGCAGATGAGAAGGGTGAGCGTATTCCATTGACTATAGCCGATTGGAACCGGGAGAAGGGCACGGTCACCGTGGTCTTCATGGAGGTGGGCAAGACGACACGCAGGCTGGCGACTGTGAAAGCCGGCGAGTATATCGCCAACTTCGCCGGACCTCTGGGCTTGCCCACACATATCGATAAATATGGCACGGTGGTCTGCGTCGCCGGCGGCTTCGCCATCGCCACTATCGTCCCCATCGCCCGCGCCATGAAAGCGGCGGGGAACAAGGTTATCTCGATAATGGGGTTCCGCACCAAGAGCCTGGTGTTCTGGGAGGAGCGTCTGCGCAAGTACAGCGACGAGCTGATTGTGACCACCGACGACGGCACCTATGGACACAAAGGAGTGGTCACTATCCCTGTCAAGGAGCTGCTTGAGAGCGGCAAGGAGAAGGTCGGACTGGTGGTCGCTATCGGGCCCACTGTGATGATGAAGTTCTCCTCGCTGACCACCAAGCCGTTCGGCGTGAAGACCATCGTCAGCCTCAATCCCATCATGGTGGACGGCACCGGCATGTGCGGCGTATGCCGCGTATCCATCGGCGGTGTTACTAAGTTCACCTGTGTGGACGGGCCTGACTTCGATGGACATCAGGTTGACTGGGACGAGCTTATGGCACGGCAGCGCACCTATCTCGATGAGGAGAAACAGTCTCTGGAGCAGTGGAAACAGAGCTGTAGCTGCGATAGGAGGTAAAGACCTGTGGCTGAAAAGTTAAATTTGAATCGTGTTTCGATGCCCAAGCAGGAGCCTCTGGTAAGGGCTAAGAATTTTAATGAAGTTGCTCTGGGATATGCGGCTGAGAACGCACTTTACGAGGCAGGGCGCTGCATTCAGTGCAAGAAGCGCCCCTGCGTTGCCGGCTGCCCCGTAGGCGTTGACATTCCTGAATTCATCCTGGCTTTGCGTGATAAAAATATGGCTGAGTCGGTGAGGATTCTGAAGAGCAAGAACGCTCTCCCCGCTATCTGTGGACGGGTCTGCCCCCAGGAGACCCAGTGCGAAGAGGTGTGTACGCTGGCGAAGAAGGGGGCTCCTGTGGCAATTGGGAGACTGGAACGCTATGTCGCCGACTGGGAGCTGTCTCAGCCAGCCAGCGCCAAGCCTAAACCGGAGATTGCCCCGCCCACAGGAAAGAAGATAGCGGTGGTCGGCTCAGGCCCCGCCGGTCTCACCGCAGCTGCCGACCTGGCGAAGCGAGGTCATAAGGTCACCATATTCGAGGCGCTGCATGTCGCCGGCGGCGTATTGATGTACGGCATCCCCGAGTTCAGACTGCCCAAGCAAATCGTGCAGGCTGAGGTGGACTATGTGAAATCGCTGGGCGTCGATGTGAAGCTGGATGCAGTAGTAGGCAAGATAGCGACCGTCGATGAGATACTGAAAGACGGATACCATGCCGTTTTTCTGGGCACTGGCGCGGGTTTACCCATGTTCCTGCGCATCCCCGGCGAGAACTACAACGGCATATATTCCGCTAACGAATTCCTCACCCGCACCAATCTGATGAAGGCATATCTCTTCCCTGAGTTCGATACGCCGATAAAGGTGGGCAAGAGGGTGGCGGTGATCGGCGCCGGAAACGTGGCTATGGACTCTGCCCGCTGCGCCTTGAGACTGGGTGCATCTGAAGTGTATATAGTCTATCGGCGCTCCCGTGCCGAGATGCCGGCAAGGGCGGAGGAGGCGGAGAACGCCGAGGAAGAGGGCGTTATCTTCAAGCTTCTAACCAATCCTGTGAGGTTCTTCGGCAACGATAAGGGCTGGGTCACTGGTATGGAATGCATCGAGATGGAGCTTGGCGAGCCCGATGCCAGCGGACGCCGTCGACCTGTGGAAAAGAAGGGCAGCGAGTTCAAGATGGAGGTCGATACCGTAGTGGTGGCTTTAGGCACCACACCGAACCCTCTGGTGCCCAAGACCACGGCGGCGCTCGAGACCACCAAGCACGGCACAGTGGTGGCAGATGAGGCAACGGGCAAGACCGTCAAGGACCGTGTCTGGGCAGGCGGAGACGTAGTTACCGGCGCTGCCACGGTCATCAGCGCCATGGGCGCCGGCAAGAGAGCATCCGAATCCATAGATACCTTCCTGAAAGGACAATAAGGGAAAGCGTTCAGCTATCAGCGGTCAGCAATCTGTAGTAGGGGCACGGCATGCCGTGCCCCTACATTATTGACACATTTACTTACAGGTAATAAAGTTCGTTAGAAGAATAGGTTAAATCATCGTTTGTGAGGAGCCCGGATATGTCCACAATGTTCTTGAGCAGAAGCGAAGTACGGGATTTACTCGATATGCGGGAGGTCATAGGGGCGGTGGAGCAGGCGTTCAAGGATTGGGCTCAGGGTAAAGCGAAGATGCCCACCAAATCGTACATGCTCGTGGAGAAGGGCGATTTTCGCGCCATGCCGGGAGCTATACCGGGTGCGGCGGGTGTGAAATGGGTCAACGTGCACCTGGGGAATAGCAAACTGGGGTTGCCCTCGATTATGGCTATCTTAATTTACAGCGACCCTGATACGGGCTATCCCCTGGCGATAATGGATGCTACCGATATCACAGCCTATCGCACCGGCGCCACGGCTGCCATCGCCTCCAAATACCTGGCGCGCAAGAACTCACGTACGCTGGGACTGGTGGGTGCCGGACATCAGGCTTATACCCAGTTGATGGCACATGCCGGGCTATTCAAACTAAAGGAAATTAAAGCGTTCGATATCAAGAAAGAGGCTGTGGATAAGCTGATTAAGACTTTCCCGCAGCATCCGATAAAGGGCGGCTCTCTCGAAGATACCGTAGCCTCGGATATTGTGTGCACCATTACGCCGGCGCGGGAGCCTGTGGTTAAAAAGGCATGGGTGAAGCCCGGTACGCATATCAACGCTATAGGCGCGGATGCCGAGGGCAAGGAGGAGTTGGAGCCTTCTATATTGAAGGAGGCGATGGTGGTAGTGGACGACATGAAGCAGTCTAGCCTGGCCGGCGAAATAAATGTCCCGGTAAGGAAGGGGCTGTATAAAGTCGAAGACGTATATGGAACTCTGGGCGAGGTCATCTCGGGCAAAAAACGAGGCAGGGCGGATGATAGGGCGATAACCATCTTCGATTCCACCGGTGTCGCTATAGAGGACATAGCTACAGCCCAACTGGTCTACAAGAAAGCCAAGGCAAAAGGCGGCTATCTGTCACGGGAGTTCGTCGAAGAATAAAAAAGGTGGCACAGGGGTATTTTTCGTAGGGGCGACTTACTGAGCTTCCAGAATCCTAGATACTGGTTTGCTATTTGTCAACAATTCCTACTGTCCGATTCTCCTTTAATTTTGTCTCTTTAAGAGCTTCCTGAAAAATGGGCGACCAAACGCAAATGCAAAGCCAAAAATAATGATGACCGAAATATCTATGACGTGCCATAAACTATCTGAATTCCACGGATGGGTAAATTCCCAATACACTTGAAATAGGAAAGCCAAAAATATCAACCATGCTCCTAATTTGGCCATTGTGGTCGGAAGGCTGTCAATTAGCATTAGACCACCCACTACTGCTATACCAGTCCAAACAAGGTCAATATGTGTCATAGACCTCTACCTCCCTCAACCGTTTGGATTATGACAAAGAGATATTAATACAACAATCCCATCAAGGTACTGATTTATCACGGTAATTTACTGCTATTGCGACATTCTACCCCTTTATGTTTAAGGCAAAGCTCCCCCGATGCAAGTACTCACTTTTATTCGTTTAGTAGTAGTCTTAGCGAAACTATTATCAAAAGTCCAACTATACATGCCTGTCATGGGTATCTCATATACTAACTGATGAGTGTTTACTACTTTACCAGTGTCCAGAACTTTATTATCAATTGGATTTATGATGTAGAAGCGTATGTCATTGTCACCACCAACAACGGTGAAGGAGATTTTTAAATATTGACCTGCCTCCAATCGCTTACCAAACGTTTTAGCCCAAGAAGGAGGCTCAATTGTTAAGTCCGATTCATAACAGCTCTCAATTGACGTTGGATTTGACTTGAGTGTAGGCCAAGGTTCAAGTGTTCTTCGTGGCGTATTCTCAATAGGGACATTCACTTTTACTGTATAAATGTGGCTTACGTCCTTGAATTCGTAAGCATAATACTCGTCCTTAGATATGGGAAACAAAACATCTTTTGCAGCTAGTACGTTTATCTCAGGCTGATTCCAACTCACTGTTATACTAGACCTAAATTGGTCTTTCTCATACAAGCGAACCGTATAATTAGTATTTGGTTGTGCTAAATCAGTGGGTCGCAACTGCACAACTATAGCGTATCGATACACAAAGGATACAGCCGTAACATACATTTCTTGGACAGTCGCAATATTCTCAGAGGATTCCTTGCACGCACTGAATGTAATAGATGACAGGATAAGACAGATAACCAATAAAAAACACAACTTACATTTCATGATTTGTTATTCTCTCCTTTTGTGACCTATTTTTGCTCGCTTGATGATAGGTTTAGGAGTCCTGCTGACTGGTTGTAATATGACCTTTATCTCTTGTAATCCTCTTGCGAGATTTTACCCCGATTCGTATAATAACACAAGGTGGCTATGGGGATTTTTCGTAGGGGCACGGCATGCCGTGCCCCTACTTCTGTACTTACCGAGGCGGTTTTAGTAAAATAGCCACAAGATAACAAGGAGGGTAGCCTGGAGCATCTGCTCCAGGCTCGGGTCGGAGCGGATGCTCCAACCTACCCCAGAGAAACAAATGAGTAGGAGTTTCACCCTCACCTAACCTCTCCCGTTCACGGTGAACCGTTCAGGGTGAACCCGTCAAGGGAGAGGAATTACAAACCTCCCTCCCCTTGAGGGCTTCGCCGTGAGCTCAGCCGAACGGAGGGATTAGAGGGAGGGGTAAACCACATCGGAAATGACCACACCGATTAGAAGCCAGTACCTCAGGATAAAACGAAGCTATCCGCAGGCTATCGTGTTCTTCCGGCTGGGCGATTTCTACGAGACCTTCGACGAGGATGCCCGGCTGGTATCCAAAGAGCTGGAGATTACGCTCACCTCCAGGGAGATGGGCAAGGGGCAGCGCTATCCCATGGCGGGGATACCCTACCACGCGCTGGATAACTACCTGGCGAAGCTCATCAACAAGGGCTATAAGGTGGCTATCTGCGAGCAGATGAGCGAGCCCAAGCCGGGTAAAGGTCTGGTGGAGCGAGACGTGGTCAGGGTAGTAACACCGGGCACGATTGTCGAGCCCAACCTGCTCGAGACCAGGACGAATAACTATCTGGCTGCCCTGATTGTGGAAAAAGAGCAGGCAGGCATTGCATATATTGACATAACGACCAGCGAGTTCGCCACCGCGCAGATTGCCGCTGAAAAAGCCCCATTGGAACTGGAGCGGCTGCGCCCCTCGGAGATTCTGCTGCCTCGAAATGCGCAGTTGCCCAGATCGGGGCTGCAAATCCCCACGACACAGCTCGACGACAGGTGGTTCGAGCTTGATGAAGCGCAGCAGACCCTGATGGGCAATCTCGGCGTGTCGACGCTGGAAGGCTACGGCTGCGCCCATCTGCCGCTGGCTATCAGGGCGGCGGGCGCGATACTGCATTATCTGGAGGAGACGCAGAAGGGCGCGCTGGGGCAGATAAATAATCTCGCCACCTATTCCATTGAGTCGTTCATGACTCTGGACTCGCCGACACGGCGCAACCTGGAGCTGTTTCAAAGCAGCCGCCTC
>VGNW01000046.1 GCA_016865955.1 Chloroflexota bacterium
AATTATTACAGGAAGACAGAAACAAATAAATTGGAGAGGGTAATATTATATTATCCTAATTACTATCGGTCTATGTGCGTCAGATTGTACCTCTTCGGGGGGGAGGAAGTGATACCCAGCTATGACACCTGGGTCATCTCGTATGCAGAGAGGACAAATAAAAGTGGATTTAAATTCAAGGAGATTGTAACTGAAAAGAAGTTTGCCACCTACGAACAGGCAAAATCATATCTGGATAGTCAGACAGAACCGAATTACAGGCTCGTAGGAATCCGCCCATTCACCAGCCCGGTGCCTCTGGAGAAATTGGAGAATTACCAACAGGTTTACCAGACGACGCCCCGGATTTCCACCTATGGGAACAATACTATCTCCTACGTAAAGATATTCGAATATTCACCGTAGAAAGCCCGAAAGATGTCCTGGCTTGTGTACCTACCGGAGAATATAATCCGGTCAGCATTTCCAGACAGGAACGATTTTGAACATTTCAGAGCTTAGGCACCGGCTGAGAACGCCACTCTATCGCAACTCCATCTTCCTGATGGCCAACACCGTGATTACCACCGGCCTCGGCTTCTTCTTCTGGATGGTTGTCGCCAGGTTCTACACTGAATACGAAGTTGGAGTAGGCTCCGCGATAATATCATCGGTCCGTCTATTGTCACTTATAAGCATGCTCGGGTTCAATATTACTATAGTTCGATTTCTGGCCAAGTCCGAGAGGCCGCAGCAGTTTATCAACTCCTGCTTCACTATTATCGGCATAGTAAATCTTGCTGTGTCGGGCATATTCATAGCCGGCCTGGACTTATGGTCCCCGCGTACAAGCTTTATACAGAACAATATTGCGTTTATTCTGGCATTTATGTTCTTTTCCCTAAGCTGGTCTCTTGCAGCGATAATGGACTCCTTTTTCCTAGCCAACAGGAGAGCAGATTTCGCTTTGATAAAGAACACCATTATCTCTTTGCTCAAGATACCTCTCCCCATTATCCTAACCATATTCTTTCATGCATTTGGTATCGTTAGCTCCTGAGGACTTGCTGCTGGTATCGCCATTATAATCTCGTTATTCCTTTTTATGCCCCGGGTTCAGCGTAATTACAGGTTCGTGCCCAGATTGAATCTCGATATAATCAAGGAGGTTTGGAAATATTCGGCAGGCAATTATTTCGTCAGCCTGTTCCACTCAGCTTCCACTCTTGTTTTACCCCTTGTCGTAGTTAATTTGCTCCCTTACGCAGAGGCGAACGCCTTCTTCTACGTCGCCTGGACCATTGCCTCACTGCTCTTTGCAGTGCCCTGGGCAGTGTCACAATCACTGTTTGCCGAAGGTTCGCACTTCGAGGATAGATTAAGAGTTAATACGCTGAGAGCCTTCAGATTTCTCCTCACGTTGCTAATTCCCGCAATCATCCTTTTGGTGGTGCTCGGAAAGTGGCTTTTACTGCTTTTCGGAGAAAGCTACTCCACCAATGCCTTGACCTTGCTGTGGATATTGAGCTTTTCCAGTATATTTGTCGGAATCAACCAGATTTACTACACGATACTGCGTGTCCGGCGCAGGATGCGTGAGCTTATTGTCATCGCAGTGTTTGAAGCATTGGCTGTGCTTATAACCAGCAGTCTCATAATACGGGAAACTGGAATTGTGGGTGTCGGTTATGTCTGGATCGGGGCTGAAGGATTAATCAGTACATATGTTATCGGTTCGGTGTTGTTGCGCCTTCGGGCCGTCAGAGCGAATTCGAACCACAGCAACGGAAAGAAAACTTGACGCTTACTGCGTCCCCCCGTACTTCAAGTAGATATTGCAGGTGGGACTGGTATATACCTTGTTATACTTGCCGTCCTCAATCATTTTTTGATAACTGGTGTAGGCATTGTTTTCGAAGGAACGCGCAAAACGCATCGCCATATAATAGTAACCCGTATTACGAAGTAAAGCGACGTCTGTGTATATTTGTTTTCGGCGATAATTTATATACTTTATCTCGGCAGAAGACGCTTGCGGGTACAAAGCAAGCTGAGTAACATTAGTGCCCCCTACAGTTTTGCCGTCCAGAGGAACCTTCGAGTCTAAAAATTCAACGCCGCGTTTTTCAGATTCAGGAAAACTGCTGTAAGCATCGATGCTGTAAGCCACAATAGGATACAACATCGTCAGAAACAATACCCCTGCCACCACTGCAAATGACGCAATCTTTTTGTTTATCCAGCGGGAGCGGACTACGGCCGAGGCAATGACGCAGGAAAAACCCAGAATAAGATATGTCAGCCCTGTTTCAATCAGGTCGTGAGCTCTCTCCGCCAGCAAAAAAGTCAAAAAGGCAAGAGGCAATATACTGATACATAAGCAAGCCTCGCTTCGCTTGAGTCCCCCGAGACTCAGCGCCCACTGCCTCACCCCTTTTCCCCTGGAATAGTTGCTGGCTGCCAGATAGAGAATGCCCAGCAGCGCTGCGATAGCATACAGATAGTAGATTGCTTTATTCAGGTTATAGATATTGGAATAAATGAAGGGCGTTCCACCCACGTATTCCCCGGCGGTCCCAAGCTCCTCGGGGAATATATAGCCGACGAGGCCGGACACCTCACCGGTAAACCAGGGAGGTGCCGGATAGTATGAATACCACAGGAACCAGCCCACGAAACAGAGCAGAAATACGCCTGCTATAGCTATCTGGTTTCCGGTGATCCTTCTAGAATAGATTACGTCGGTGAGCAGCGCTGCAGCAAGGAATATGGAAAGCAACAAGGGGGTTGTAGGATGAGTGGCAATAACAATTACCGTAAGTATCATTACAAGGGGTATAGTTTTTCTCGCAGCGCCTCGCTGTATCAGCATTAGCAACGCTGTCAGCATTAATAGAGCACCCATCGTGTGAGGCGAGGTATGAAGTTGTAAGTAATGCAACCCCGGGATAGTCAGCAACACGGCAAGAAGCGCTGTCCTTTGATTGAACATTCTGCTTGTCAACAGATAGACGAGAAACACGAACAGCAGCAGACAAAACAGCGGGTAGATACCGATATAAGTCAGCGGCTGTATACCCAGTATGTTAACGGCGGAATAGTGATAGATATAGGAAATCGGGTAATACCAGCCGTAGCCGGAAAAAGATACATGTACGCCGTCCAGTACCTGAGGTATAGACATGGCGACACCGGTATGCCAGGGGCTATCGCCCAGTCTGACAAAGCTGGTGAGGAGATAAGGCGTGAGCCAGAGCATAATTGCGAACAGCATCAACAGGAATAAATGAAGGTACTTATTACCGATACGCCAGAGTACACAGCAGACAATCAGCAGGGCAGTCAGGGCTATAGCTGCGTAGTAGAGCGGAGACAGTGAGTTTATCTCCGCCAGAGGGTCTGTGAGCCTCGTGCTCTGGAATACGGGATAGGCGAATAATACGGATAAGATGTACAGCAGAACGGCGACAAACGCCAGGTTCAGAACAACCAGCACGCGGGTCAGGTTGTTATCCCTCTGTTCCGCTTTCACGCCTGCGTTCAGACCTGTTTCCCGCCGCTCTTCAGCCATCTAGTCCCTAATTCCGTTTCAGATTTCCGTAAATGAATCCCATGCCGACAGCCATAACGGAAACAACCGTAAAACCAAGCTTCTTCGACTCGGCCAGACGATAGAACCTTCTCAACCGCCGTGGCATGTAAACCAGAAGCAGGTCTCTTAAATACGATTTCTCGGTATTTATAGAATCGGCTGTGATATCCAGCCTTTTCATCAGTGCTTTGGAGTAGCCCTGATAGAAAGCTCTTTTCAGCAACACCCTGACCTTCAATTTCGATGGGGCAATTCGGTGGAAAACAACAGCCTCAGGATTGTATATAACCCCCTTGCCCGTTTCACGCCTTACCCTTAGAGCAAACTCCGGCTCTTCCGCCTGAATATAAAAGACCCTTCTCTCAGCAAAGCCCAGGTTTTCATTGAACAAGCCTACCTTATCGAAAACCTCTCTTCTGAAGCTCATGTTGGGACCGAAGGCGTTGCGCACCTCGCCTATTTTTTCCTCTGCGAATCCTTTATGTGTCACGCCGGCAAGCCAGTACAATTCCTCGGGCAGATAATCCGGTGCGCCCTGCGTCCAGACAGGAAGTATCTTGCCCCCCACTCCTATAGTATCATAGTTACGATATGTGGCATCGAGTTTATCCATCCATTCCCGGTCGGCAAATGCGTCATCATCCATAAAGGCAATAACATCGCCCCGAGCCACCCTGATGCCGGCATTCCTGGCTCCGCTTACGCCGATATTATTCTCAACCAGAACCGTTTTCACAGCTTCATTTACGCTGAATCGCCCCCCAATCTTCTCGTAAAGCGCTTTATTCCCATCGACAACTACGATAACCTCCCTCTCGCTATGAGTTTGCTTCAGCAGGCTGTCAATCGCCTCAATGAGGTTGTCGTAGTTCTCAAGACTGTGGCTGCACACTACTGCGGATATAAACATATCGATGAAAAGCTGTAGTTTTTACCGCCCGAACCGTTTTTTCAGCAGCATCTTGCCGATTTTGAATCCGTCTCTTAGAGAATTGAGCTTGGGAGGGGTTGACCTTCTCCTGTAGGCGATAGGGATTTCCGTTATTTTACAGCCGTCTCTGGCTATCTCTGTCAACATATCCGCCTCCACCTCAAAACCCAGTGCGTTCAACTTCAGCCGCTCGACCACCTCCCGCCTCATGCCCCAGTAGCCCGTGCAGGGATCGCTTATCCTTGTTCCGTACAGGATATTTGTCATCAGGGCAAGCAGGTGATTGCCCACCAGATTCACCTTGCTCATCGCCCCTTCCCCCATACGCCCCCTCAATCTGGAGCCCATAATCACATCGTACCCCTGCTCCAGCTTTTCCAGCATCTCCGTGATATGGGTGGCAGGATAGGTATAGTCCGAGTCCAATATGAATACGAAATCGCCGCTCAAAGACTTAAACCCAGCCCGCAGAGCCATCCCCTTGCCCCGCACAGGCTGCACAATCACGTCTGCGCCTTTACCGCGGGCGATTTCACCCGTTTTATCCTTGCTGCCGTTGTCCACAACGATTACGCGGGTCTTATATCCTTTGCTCGCCATTTCAGCGCGGGGTATTTCATCGATAACCCTGCCGATAGCATCCTCTTCATTGAGCGCCGGCAGGAGTATGCACACTTCTTTCCCCCAATGTACACCTTTCTCTATATAATAAGTTTCCCCTATTCTACCAGCACAAGCAGGTGATAGACAATGGTGAAATCAAGATTCCCTTGCTCCTCGGGGATGATAACATCCACAGCGAGCGAAATTATGTCATTCCCGTGCAAACGGGAATCCAGGCAACCCCTCACATCGTGCACTGGTGGCACCTGGACTCCTGCTTCCGCAGGAGTGATATGGTGGTGAAATCACCTCTCCGTCTTTACCCACAGCCTCTGTCCGTCAGTGATAAGCTCGATTGTGCCATGCACGTCGGTACGGTATAGCCGGCATGTGCCGAGTCTTTCCAGCACCTCGGGACTGGGATGCCCGAAGGTATTGTCTGCTCCCACGGATATGACCGCCATCTGTGGGTCGACTTCGGCAAGGAATTCCGCGCAACTCGAGGTATCAGAGCCGTGATGGGCTACTTTGAGCACTGTGCTATCGAGGTGAAACCTGCTGTCGAGCAGGCTCTGTTCCGCCTCGGTGAATATGTCCGATGTTAATAACGCGCTGAAATCGCCATAGACCAGCCGCAGCACTACTGCGCTATTGTCTATTATCGAGCTATCATCGTCGAAACCGATGCCCCCGGCTTGCAGTACCTCCAGCCTGATGCCATCGCCCAACTCGATATGCTGCCCTGTTTGAGCCGCAGTCCTTCTTGCCCCCTCCTCTTCAATAAGCCCGAGCCACTCCTCATAGGTCCGGGACTCATGTTCAATCGAGCTTTCCAGAACCTGTCCGACTTGATATTTATTAAGAACCGCTACCAACCCGCCGACATGGTCTTCGTGCGGATGGGTGAGAATGAGCAAATCGATATCCTTTTCCCAGAAGGACAACCTCTTCCCCAATAGCGACAGTATTTCTCCGTCAGCCGGACCGCCGTCAATAAGCACACTCTGCCCCGATGGTGTCTCCATGAAGATTGCCTCCCCCTGTCCCACATCGAAAAAGAAGATATGGAGGCGGTTATCCTGAGTGTTGACGGCGGCAACCCAGACCAGCGCAGCCATGATGAGCAAGATAAACAGGATGAACTTGGTCGGTATCTTATCTGCCAGCCCGGGCACAGCCGAGATACGCGCCTTCGCTTCTTCCCAGAAAGCCGGCAATTTCGACCGGTTGGCAGCCAGCCACAACACAATACCCAGAAGGGCATAATATCCCCAGACCAGAGGCGGCTCCACAGACACATCCACCGAAGCGAAGGGTACTGCCGAGAAGAACTCGACTACCTCTATCATATAGCTGATGAACAGCCAGTCGACCCAGCCCGGAGCATAAGCCAGTGGCGGTGCAAATAAGCCAATAACTGCAACCAGCGCAGAGGTCACCATAATAGCAGGCATTACCCACAGCGCGAAAAGGTTGGCGAAAAGGGTTACCAGCGAGATTTGATGAAAGTAGAAGGCAATTATAGGCAGGGTGGTGAGAGTAGCGCCCAGCGTCACGGCAAAGCTGTCTATCAGCAGCGTCACCCACGTTCTTCTCTCTTCGGATATCCTAAGCACCCTTCTACTCAGATTCTGAAAGCGAGGGGTCAGCAGTATCAGCCCTGCCATAGCTCCAAAGCTCAACTGGAACGATACATCCCCGGCGATACGGGGATGAACACCCACCATGATTGCAGCAGCTAAGAGCAGGGCGGGCATGGCGCTGCGCTGCCTGCCGACTAAATCGGCAAACAGCCAGATGCTGCACATTATAGCAGCGCGCACCACCGGCGCCTCCAGCCCCGTGAGCAAAGCATATCCCCAGATAGCGCCGACAGCGAGCCAGAAGTAAGTCGACCGTCTTCTGCCGAACAGCCAGACGCCGATGCCGAGCGCAATCCCGCCGATGATGCCGACGTTCAGTCCCGAGATGGCAATGATATGAGTCGTGCCGGTGCGGAGAAAGGCTCCGTCCAGGTCGTCGGGAATGGTGCTGCGCTTGCCCAGCAGGATTGCCTGCGCCAGCGCGCTCTGCGGCTCATGCAGGGCGCTGTCCAGAGATTGAGCCAGCCTCGTCCTTACGCCGTATATCCATTCCAGCAACTTGAACCCCTGCCCGCCGGCGACAAGCGATATGCTCTCGGGATAGCGAATTATGGAATGCACGCCCTGCCGGGCGAGGTACTCCCGCCAATCGAAGCCCTCCAGCTCCAGCGGCGTTTCCATCTTCCCCGAGATTTCCAGCACGTCTCCATAGCGATAGGACAGATACGGAAGAGCATAAACCAGAACGCCTCCCGAGACCTTCTCCCATGTTTCGCCTGACTTTCCCTCCCCGGCATCAAGTCGCAGAACCAGCGCTCCGCCCTTCAACTCGGGGGCATTAGCGACCATCCCCTTTATCCGCACCACGCCGCTGTTGTTATATGCCTGAACGGTGTTTTCAGCAGCGGAGTACGATGACGCCTGCATACGCAGAATGCCGCCGAGCAGGACAACAAGGCAGAGGCTCATCAAGAGAACCTGGCTGCGCCGCAAAGGAAAGGCAAGCAGCACAACGGCAACCGTAGCGGGGATAACAACCCACGGGTATCCGGCCCAGGCGCCCAGACAGACTCCGGCAATCCAGGACACGCTCAGAAGGATGAGTTTCATCTGCTATGTCTCAAAGCGAATCGTAAAGGTGTTAGCGGACAGTTATCTTATCTTTAATCAGCTCAAATACTTTGGGACCCATACCCTCGACCCTCATTAACTCGTCGATTTCCTGAAACTGCCCGTTTGCTGTGCGGTAATCTATGATTCTCTGCGCCAGTACCTCCCCTATGCCGGGCAGCGCTTCGAGCAGCCACAATTCGGCGGTGTTGATGTTGACTTTTTGAGGGATTTCGCCAACCCTGCAGACATGTATATGTCCGCCGTCCCTCAACGTGGCAGCGAGATTCACCGAGGCACGGTCGGCTTCCGCAGAAAAGCCTCCGGCGGCTGCAACGGCATCGGCTATAAGAGCTTCTCCGTTCAATTCATAGACGCCCGGATTGACCACTTCCCCCTCCACATAGACTCGGATTTCAGTGGAGGGCGGCGAAATGATTATCCCTCCGGAGCCTGATATAGTGGTCTGCCGATAGAGCAGCAGCCCGCCGCCGGCGAGTATGAGCGCCACCAGAATCAAAATCAGGACTAAACGGTATCTACCTGCAAGGTTCATGCTGCTTGATTTCTCAGGTATTCCAACTTCGATTTACCTAAAAACAGAGGCCATTACGAGGTTCTCTGAGGATACTTATAGTAACACAAGAAATTAAAAGTGCAATATGGTAATATTGTTTTTGCGTTTTTCCTCGCAGCAGGAGGCAGGCTATTTTCAGGAAACTGAGCGGTAACCGAACTGCGGCGCAGGTATCTAAAGGAATACCGTGGCTTCTGATGGGGATTCTGGCTCTGGCTGCTTTCTTGAGATTTTTCCATCTGGGCAGCGAAAGCCTCTGGCTTGACGAGTCATTCAGCGTTGACGCAATCAGGGGTAATCTGGTTACCATAGCCCGGACAACTGTCCTTAAAGATACCAATCCCCCCCTTTATTACTTCATGTTATATTTGTGGACGCTGCTTTTCGGGCAAAGCGAGATAGCCCTGCGCTCCCTTTCAGCCTGCCTGGGTGTAGCTTCAGTATTCATGTTATACAAACTGGGGCTTGAACTTTATAACCGCAGAACAGGACTGATTGCCAGCTTTCTTTTGTCAATATCCGCCTTCGCCATCGCCTATTCCCAGGAGACGCGACACTACAGCCTGTTGCTTCTGCTTACACTGGCATCGTTCTATTTCTTCATAAGAATATTAAAGGCGGAGAAGGCAAGCAAAGCGATTCTCTTTTTTTACACACTGACAAATATTCTGCTCGCCTACACTCACATCTTCGGCATTTTCACAATTCTGGCTCAGGTTTTCTATTTCATTATGTTCCGGCGCAGGTATTCCAAGACATGGTTAAGGCTCGGGGCCGCACAGGCAATCACGTTTGTATTTTTCTTACCCTGGATAGTAGTTCTCATTACTGGCACATTCCAGAAAAAACTGCATATGCTGGATTGGATACCGGAACCGTCATTCGCACAGGTAGTAAGTTCCATCGCATCGCTGACGGGCGCTGGTTATCTACCTAGGGCTGCGGGAGTATTTTTCGTACTGGTCTTTCTTTTCCTGTGTTTGGCAGGAGTGTTTCACGTGCAGCGAGGGCAGCAAAAGGGTAAGTCGGATTCACGATTGCATAGCATGAAACTGAAAGAATTGGCAACCGCAATTGCAGAGCCTGTAACTGCCTTGCTCCTGGTATGGTTCTTTTCCCCGATTATAATTGCTCTCATCCTTTCCTTCGCTGTCAGTCCCCTTTTTGTGAGCAGGTATCTTATCGGGGTTATACCGGTTTTTTCTCTTCTTGCGGCACGGGGCATTAATAACATCGGCTCATTGTTAAACGCACGTAATATCCGAACTAATATTACAGCTTTAGCATTGATAAGCTTAGTTGTACTTATAACGCTGGCCGGACTTTATGACTATTATTCTCAAACTCAAAAAGACCAGTGGCGAGAAGCCATAGGCTGCATCGAGGAATCAGCACAACCAGAGGATGCCGTTATGTTCGCCAAACCCTATTTCCGTTACCCTTTTGACTACTACTACAAAGGCAGCCATGATATACAAATAGTGCCTCAAGAGGCCGTAGAAGACGCTGAACTGCTCGAAGGTGTTGAGAGGTTGTGGCTGGTTGTAAGAAGCTTCGAATCAACAAAAGACGAATCCTTAAGTCAAGCCCTGGTCGAACGGTACGGTAGAAATTCGCTGATACTGAAAGAGAACTTTTACGGAATTACGGTCTATTTATTCGACACGAACGCCGAGGATAATAATACCGGGTAATATCTTCAGCTCGCAGATACCCCCGAACGGTGTCCTGAAAATCTCATTCGTCTTTGAATCCGATGTCGAGGTGCGAGCCATCGCAGAAAGGCTTGTTCTTGGAGGCGCCGCAGCGACATAATGTGTAGTGTTCTTTACACCAGGGCTGCGTGCCGTAATCGTCCTTAAGCTCGATGCTCCCAACCACTTTCAGAGGACCGTTCTTGGAAACGGTTATTTCCGGCTTGCGTCCGTAATCCTGACAGTGCTCCCCGCCCAGCTTGTAACTCAACGCACCCGAGGGGCATTTCTTGATAGTAGCGATAACCTCTTCGACGCTGGCGGCGTCGGGGTCCTCATTTTCAAAAACCTTAGGGAGATTGACCACGCATGACCTGTCGCGGCAGCAGACATCGGTATTATCGACTATGGTAATGCCCTTGCCCACATATTCGTGCATCTCGCCGGGGACTCTATCGGGGTCTTTATCGCCGACGAAGCCGATTTTGACGTGCGAGCCATCGCAATAGGGTTTATTCTTCGAAGCGCCGCAGCGGCATAGAGAGATAACCGGCTGCACCGGCAGGTCCTCGCCTTTCCAGTTTTTCAGATGCTTCAATCCATTTACCACGTACGGGCCTTTTCTCACAACCTTAATCTGCGGTTTCTTCTTCGGTCTCTCTCCTGCCATACCGAACTCCTTAATAGAGAGGGCTCAAAATTTAGATATTTCTCACTTTCGGGTATTCAGCCTTATCTCGTCCAGGACAAGATAAATCGCTCCTATGAAAGAAACGCCTGCCATAGTGAGAAGCGAGCTGGGTGCCAGCCGCCAGGCAAAATGACCCGCCCACTGAATTATGGCCAGCAGAACCATAAGGGTTGCGTATAATATCCCGACTGCTTCGATTAAGAGCCGCCCTCTGCGCCCCAGGAAACTCATCTCGCACCTCTCCTTCCCTGTTATAAATTAAGCCTTCTTTGCTGACCCGGCCTTGCTTTTCCCGCGGATTCTTATCAGCTCGAAAACCACCAGGCTATCCGGGTCGGGACAGACGACAATTGACCTGTCGGGGTCTTTCTCCCAAGGTAAAGAACCTCCATATTGAAGCACCATAGCAACAGGAAAAAGCGAATAGAATGCCCACGAGCACATACCCTCCGGACAAGTATGCCCTATGGCGAATTCATCGCCGACTTTGTGACCCATATGACAGGGCTTTTTCTGCCTTATGACCTTCGCTACCACCTTGTATTCCTTTGTCACGACACACCCCCAGTATATCTATTTATGTTATGTACTTTCCGCTGTACCGAGATATTCGCTGTATCTAACCAGATGCGCGAGCACCTGCGCCGACTTCTCCGGTGCATGATAAGGCTCTAAATAGTTTTGTTTGAGCTTCCTGAAGATGCTGCCCCTCCTCACGGCACCCCAGACCATCGTAGTGAAGATGACCGGCTTGCGATGCATCCTCATAAGCTCTATTGTCTGGTTGAGATAGTCAATCTCAGCTCTCTCCATGCCTTTCCTCAGCCGTTCCGCATCGTATTTCATCGATGGCGGTATGCCCGCCCATCCGGCGAAGCTGGATGTCATGCCGACGCCCCCGATTATTATAATAGAATCGAAATTCTCATCCTCTATCATAGGCCAGAGCAGGTGATAGCTCAGAAAATCACCCGCAGGGTCCACAGGATTGGCGTGCGGCCAGCGCCGCGACAGCAAGGCGTCCAGTTTCTCCATTGTCGAAGACGATAAGGGGGGTAGCTCAAGACCCTCATGTCTTACGGCATCTGCTGCCATAACCGCCATACCACCCCCCATAGCCAGAACGCCTACTCTCCTCCCTCGCGGCAGAGGCTGCCCCAGCAGAGCCACAGCGACTTCTACCAGCTCATTGATTTCATTCACCCTGATCACACCGCACTGTCTGAGGGCAGCATCAAGCACCACATCCGACCCTGCCAGAGCAGCGGAATGGGAACGGGCTGCCCTGGCGCCGACATCGGTGCGCCCCGCCTTCATAATGACAACAGGCTTTTTGCGGGTGATCTCCTTGCAGAGCTGTAAAAGCCGTTTGCCCTCCCGGAAACCCTCGACATACCCGAGGATAATATCCGTTTTATCGTCACTACCTAGATACTCCAGATAGTCTTCGAAGCGCAAATCCGCCTCATTGCCGCTGCTGACAAACTTGCTGAATCCCAGACCGTTTTGCACGCCGTAGTTAAGTATGGATTGACTGGAGTTTCCGCTCTGCGAGATAAGCGCTACATTGCCTTTCTGGATTTTGGGCATGAAGGCTACCGTATAAAAACCGGAATGCGCATCGAAATGCCCCAGGCAGTTCGGCCCGACAAAACGTATCTTTCCCCGGCGGGCGATTTCGACGACTTCACGTTCCACCCGCGCCCCCTCCTCGCCGCTTTCGGCAAGACCACCGGTGATTACGACAGCGGCTTTAACCCCTTTTTGAACGCAGTCCTGCATCGTCGCAGGCACATCACCATAGGGAACAGTTATTACGGCGAAATCTACGGTGCCAGGTACATCCAGCAGATTTTTATAGGCTTTCAGCCCCATTACCTCGGGGTCTTTTCTATTTACGGGATAGACCTCTCTATTGCCCTTGCTCTGAAGCACGCGGCCCATGAGATTGAAGCCCCATTTGCCGAAGGTATTCGATGCACCGATTACGGCTACGGATTTCGGGTTAAACAGATAGCTTAACTGCTTATCCAAGTTCATCTTCATATTCATTATAAAAATTGGCTGTCATGGCAACTGTCGGATTTGCCCACAGATAATATCATAGTTTATCCGAGTACCGACTAACTGTCCATTTTTAAGACGGGGAGCAATGGATTTCATGTCTTTGATTATATGAAAGCGCTGCGGTACCCCCTATACTGTAGGGAAAGCCGAACGAAGAGTAAGGAGGTACTGCAGCATGAAGTATTATATCGGA
>VGNW01000047.1 GCA_016865955.1 Chloroflexota bacterium
CAGGAATCGGGATATCTACCAGCGTCCCGTTGAAATATTGCAGAGCCTCATCCGCTTCGACACCACCAATCCGCCCGGCAACGAGGCTGAGTGCATCGCTTGCATCAACACCCTTCTGAAACACGCAGGCTTCGAAACAACTATACTGGCAAAGGCAACGAACCGCACCAACCTGATTACACGGCTCAAAGGGCAGGGCAGCGCACCGCCGCTTCTGCTCTACGGGCATGTGGATGTGGTCACAACCGCTGGACAGGTCTGGACACACCCTCCATTTGAGGCTAAATTGGTTGACGGCTGCGTCTGGGGCAGAGGCGCCCTGGATATGAAAGGCGCCATCGCCATGATGCTCTCCGCTATCCTCAGGGCAAAGGCGGAGGGGTTCGCCCCCGCAGGCGATATCGTGCTCGCCATTCTGAGCGATGAGGAGGCAGGCGGGGATTACGGAGCCAGATTCCTTGTAGAGAACCACCCCGAGCTATTCAAGGGCATTCGATACGCCATAGGAGAATTCGGCGGCGCCAGGATTCACCTTCGGGGCAAGAAGCTCTATCCTATCATGGTCTCGGAGAAACAGATTTGCTGGATGAAAGCCACTGTGCACGGTCCGGGCGGTCACGGCTCCTTCCCCATGCGCGGCGGCGCTATGGCTAAGCTAGCCCAATTGCTCCAGCGACTGGAGCAAAAACGCCTGCCGGTGCATGTCACGCCCATAGCACGCCACATGATCGAGAGCATGGCATCTGCTTTCCCGTTCCCCGCCGACCTGTTCCTGCGCCAGCTTCTCAATCCCTTGATAACAGATAGATTGTTAAGACTTCTGGGCACAAAAGGAAAGGGACTGGAGCCGATGTTCCACAACACGGTCAACGCCACTATCGTTCGCGGCGGCGAGAAAATCAACGTCATCCCCAGCGAAATCCTCATCGAAATAGATGGCAGGCTGCTGCCCGGATACAAGCCCGACGATATGATGGCTGAGCTGCGTTGCATCATTGGCGAAGACGCAGCACTGGAGTTAGTACGGCACGACGCCGGCCCTGCCGAACCGGATATGGGACTATTCAACATGCTGTCAGGCATTCTGCGCGAGGCGGACCCGGGAGCCCACCCCTTCCCCACACTGCTTCCCGGCGTTACCGACGGACGACATTTCTCCCAGCTGGGCATACAGACCTACGGCTTCACCCCGATGAACTCACCGCAAGGCGTTGACCTTCTCCAGTCAGCACACGCCGCCAACGAACGCATCCCTGTGGAATCACTGGACTTCGGCGCCAACGCAATATACAAAGCCCTGCAGCTTTATCGAGCGTAGGACATTAGAGTGAACACTTTGAATCAAAAAATAGATATAAAAATTCTGAATCTACCCGATAACAAGGTGCAGTTTAAACTCGCCGTCTCCCCACTTCTAAAAAAATATTTTCTTAAAGACACTTCCTACGTTCAGTATGACAGCAGTATCGATATTAGTGCCGTTGGTAACAGCATCCTGGCTATACCGATAGTAGCTGCAATCGCTCCTATCGCCTGGGCGGTGGGAGCAGATGTCACCGTGCCCGAACTGGACGCTGCTTACTCAAGTTCTCTTGCCAGAGTCAGAGCCGTATATAAGGATTTCCATCCTGACTTTTCATTCTCAGGTGACATCCGGTCGCAAAAGGAAGTACTGAATAAATTCGGCGGGAGCAGAACCGCTTTGCTCTTCAGTAATGGAGTCGATTCACTGACTTCCTACTTGAAACACAAACAGAAGAAACCGGACCTGTTCTCAATATGGGGCGTTATAGATATTCCGCCCACTGAGGGTAAATTCTGGAGCAGCGTGTGGAGCGATGTAACCAATTTGGCGAATCAGGATGGAATCAGAGCCTTTCAGATTAAAACGGATGTGTACCGGAATATAAATTACGAATTGCTGGGCAAAAAATTCGGTATCATGTGGTGGGGAAGCGCAACAGCTGGATTATTCCTGCTCGGCATGTGCGCACCCCTGACAGCAGTCAGGAAGACAGGGACTATTATCATAGCCTCATCGTACACTAGTGATTTTAAGGAGCCATCTGCCTTTCACCCTTCAATCGACAATAATATTTCGTGGGCAGATGTAAGCGTGCTTCACGATAGTTACGAACTATCCCGACAGCAGAAACTGAAATATCTCTGCCAGAGTGAGAATCTGCCGTATCTGTCCCATCTCAGAGTCTGCGGTGACACTGCACAAAAGACAAACTGTGGAAAGTGTGAAAAATGTTTGAGAACCATTGCGGGGCTAGCCTTAGAAGGGGTAGACCCGAATAAATGCAATTTCGACATAGATGAAAACACATTCCCGCGCCTCAAAGACAATTTCACCAGAGGTAAATTTAAAGCGGTTTCAGACCTGTTTTACATGTGGGCCGCCATTCAAAAACACATCCCGGAACGTATCGATAGCGATATAATAGCCTCGCGGGAATTTTTCAACTGGCTGAGAGGATTCGATATATCACAATACAGGGCAAACAGGTTGCGTCATTTCCTGTGGATGGCACGACTTCAATACAGTAACAAAAGGATAAAACCGGAAGCCCTCCTCAGAAAGATTAAGTGCTATTACTATATAATCCTCTCCAGACTCGGGATGATTTAATGAGCACCAACGCCATTAAGAAGATAAGCGTGGACAGCCCGCATGTACTTGGCAACAAGATACAGTTCAAGATTCATGTGTCCAAACCCCTCAGGAAGTACTTCCTCAGCGATGTTTCATATGCCCAGTATGACGGCATCGACCTCAATAAGGTCGACAGCAGCATTATTGCGATACCTATGCTTTCCATCCTCATTCCGATTGCGTGGGCTGCCGGTGCGGATGTTCACGTAGCCGAACTCGATGCCTCTTATTTGCAGTGTCTTGAGAAAGTGAAGGATGCCTATAAAAGATACCTCCCCGGTTTCTCCTTCTCCGGCAGTATTACCGCCGGGAAGGTTACCTCGAATCGGTTCGGCGGAAAACGAAACGCCATGCTCTTCAGCGGCGGCGTAGACTCAATGACCTCGTATTTAAGGAATAGAGACTTGAAGCCCGACTTCATCTCTATCTGGGGACTCCCCGATATCCCGCATTTCGAAGACAGGTTCTGGCATAGAATGTGGGCCGACATCCGTTCTCTGGCGAGTCTGGATGGCCTCGCAGCCTTCCAGGTTAAGACAGACATGTATAGAAACATCAACCATGAATTGCTCTCCAGGGAATTTGGGGTTAGCTGGTTCACGGATGCCTCTTTCTCATTGTTCATGTTGAGTTTGTGCGCGCCCGTGACCGCCGTCAGGGAGATTGGGACTATCATCATTGCGGCATCGGGTTCTGAGGACTACAAAGGAAAATCCGGGTACGGGTCTCACCCCTCAATCGACAACAATATCTCGTGGGCGGATACCAAGGTCCTACATGACGCCTTTGAACTAACGAGGCAGCAGAAGGTTGAATTTCTCTGCAAGGGACAGAACGAAAGGTACTTATCTCATTTAAGAGTCTGCTGGGATAGCGCTCTGGAGACGAATTGCGGAGATTGCGAGAAATGTATAAGGACTATCGTCAGTTTGGTCATCGAGGGAGCAGACCCCAACAAATGCAACTTCCGAGTAGACGATAAGACCTTCCCCTTCATAAGAGACTGCTTCAGCAAAGGAGTTATTTCGCTGCCTGAAGGGCAGTTGCATTACTGGAAGGGGATGCAGAAGCGTATCCCCGCGCACATCAGCAATGATATTTATGGTTCACGGAAATTCCTGGAATGGCTGAGAGGATTCGATTTATCGCAATACAGGGTAAACAAGTTCAACAAGCTTATCTGGGATGTACGCCGCCTACTCAGTTATAAAAGAAATACCGCGCCGTCCGCTTTAAGAAAGCTTAAAGCCTACTTCTATATAGCCCTTGATAAGCTGAAGCTGATTTGAGCTCCACGCCCATAAACTCGCTGGGAGATCGGATCTGCAGCTTTATCAAGGGTAAAAACTCCTCTCCACTGAAAAATGTAGGGGCGCAAGGCCTTGCGCCCCTACCCCCAAAGGAATTATAAGAAGCGAAATTCTTATGCCATTGCCACGTCCCACCTGCGATAGAGTGACGATGAGATTGCTTCGCTGCGCTCGCAATGACATGTGGTGGAGTCGAGGGCGACCCGACGGGTCGCCCCTGAAAATTCTTGTCCTCACTCTCATTCTATGTTAAACTCTAAAAGGTTTTTTGAGGAGGAATCCGTTGAAAAAGGGTCGCGTCTTCTCCGGCGCCAGGCCGACGGGCAAGCAGCACATCGGCAACTATCTGGGCGCCATCCAGAATTATGTGAAGCTGCAGGAGAACTACGACTGCATCTACTGCATCGTGGACATACACGCCTTGACCACGCTCGAAGATACCCATCTGCTCAAGGCGAACACCTACGACATGATGCTCGACTGGCTGGCAGCAGGACTCGACCCGCAGAAAAGCATCCTCTTCGTCCAGTCCCATGTCCCCGAGGTAACCGAGCTGCACACCTTGCTCAGCATGGTCACCCCGCTGGGCTGGCTGCTCCGCGTCGCCACCTTCAAGGAGAAGGTCAAGATGCAGCCCCACAACGTGAACTACGGGCTGGTAGGCTATCCCGTTTTGATGACTTCGGATATTGTTCTGTATAAAGCGGACACCGTGCCCGTGGGAGAAGACCAGTTGCCTCATCTGGAGCTGGCTCGCGAGATCGTGCGCCGCTTCAATTTCATCTTCGGCGAGACCTTCATCGAGCCTCAGGCAAAGCTGACCAATTTCCCTATGGTGGTCGGCCTCGACGGCGAGAGGAAGATGAGCAAGAGCTACGATAACCAGATCGAGCTTGCCGCCACGCCCGAGGAAACCGCGGCAAAGATAATGACCGCTTTCACCGACCCCGCACGCAAGTTCCGCAACGACCCGGGACATCCCGAGGTCTGCAATATCTACCGCCTGCACGGTTTCTATACCTCCCTGAAAATGCCGGAGATCGGCGAGAAGTGCCGCTCCGCGCAGATAGGCTGCGTCGAATGCAAGCGACTGCTTGCCGAAAACTTAAACAAAGCTCTGGCACCCTTCCGTGAAAGAAGGGCTCAAATCGCCCAGAGGTCCGGCTATGTACAAGAGGTCATAGCCGATGGAGCCCGCCGCGCCCAGGCGCTAGCCCGCGAGACCCTCAAAGAGGTCAAGGACAAGATGGGACTGCCATGACTCTGCCTCAATCCCGAAGCGGTAGGAGCGTTATTGAGGTTGCTTCGGAAGCGGCGAGAGGGGCGGGGGAAATCCTCAAAGCCAACTTCCGTGAAAAGGTTCAGGTCAAATACAAGGGCAGAGCCAACATCGTCACCGCCGTTGACCTCAAGGCGGAAGACAGCCTCAAATCGTTCCTGCATACCGAGTACCCCGACCACAGCATCGTCTCCGAAGAATCCGACCCAGTTAAGGGCGCTTCAAGCTATAAATGGATTCTCGACCCGCTGGACGGCACGAACAACTACTCCTTCGGCATACCCTACTTCAGCACCGTCATCGCCCTTACCCGAGGCGATGATGTCCTGCTGGGCATCGTCTATGACCCGCTGCGCGACGAAATGTTCCACGCTCAGAAAGGCAAGGGGGCTTTCCTCAATAACTCGCCCATCTCAGTTACCAGGAAGACGAAGGTTCAGGATTCGCTCATCGGCTTGGACTTAGGCTATGTTGACGAGAAGGGCAAGAGGACTCTGAATTTGATTGCTTCACTCTGGCCCAATATGTACGCCTTCAGAATCATGGGCTCGGCGGCGCTGGGCATGGCTTATACTGCCAGCGGGAGGCTCGACCTCTATATCCATCTCCTGCTCTATCCCTGGGAGCTTGCCTGCGGCAAACTGCTGGTGACCGAGGCCGGCGGGACGGTTAGCGACTGGGAGGACAAGCCCGTCGCAATAGGTGAAGGTTCCGTCATTGCCTCGAACAAAGCGATACACGCTGACTTTCTGCGAGTGCTGCGCGAAAAGACCTCGAATTAGACAAGTGGGCTTGAGCCCCTTGGCCGATACCGATAGCACACGCCACTTTAGAACCGCTGTAAAACTAGGGTAAACCCCTATCCTGGCCACGCCCTTTTCAACGATTCCCCCAGCCCGAACATGAGCATTACTACGATGCGCTATGTCCTCGAAGATGTTTGAATTAAGAGCATCTGAAACGGGGAGGTAATGGGATGTGGAAATTTAAAAGCTGCCCCAAATGCTACGGCGACCTATATGTCGATTGGGATATGAACGGCTGGTTCGTGGAGTGCCTCCAGTGCGGTTATATGAGCGACCTCGATAGCCTTCTGAAAGCACGGAAGGAACCTGCTGAAAAAGAAGCGAAGCTAGCTCATGTCGGACCGAAAAACATTACTGCAAATAATCACTCGCTCTGATTCGCGCCGTGGAATTCTTACTGGCTCTTCTTAGCCTCGTCCAGAAACTGCTCCAGGTTGTCGTCGCTTCCCGAAAGTATCAGGATATCTTCCGCTTCAACCTTTTCCTCCATATTAGGTGTAATTATAACCTCTTTGCCTCGTTTAACTAGGAGCACCGCCAGCCCCCATTTGCCTTTGCGCCCCAATTCCAGTCCGGACAGCGTCTTGCCCACAAAAGAGGGCAGCGCCTTTAATTTGGAGACCCCGTAGTTAGGCGCCACCGGTATATAATCATCAATATCGCTCAGAGTCACTCCGTGCGCCAGCAGAGTTCCCATCTCGCGCTCCGGATAGACCACCTTGTCAGCCCCGATTTTTTCGAGTATGCTCCCATGAAGCTCGTTCTCCGCTCTGGCTATCACATAGGGAACGCCAAGTTTCTTGAGCAATATTGTGGTCAGCACGCTGCTCTGGACGGACAGCCCCATAGTAACCACTGCCACATCGAAGCTACTCACACTCAGCTCCTTGAGCACCGCTTCATCTGTGGCATCAGCCAGGACAGCATGAGTTATCTGAGATGATATCGCCTGGACCCTCTTCTCATCGTCATCGACTGCCATAACATCGTGGCCCATATTGAAAAGTGTAGTAGCCAGGCTGATTCCTAATCGCCCCAACCCTAAAATCAAGACCTGTTTTTTCATGTTGTCCTCCTATCCTATCCTCACTTCATCTTGCGGGTATCTGTATTTGCTAGGCAACTGGCGCTGTATCAGGGACAGTGCCAGGATAAGCGGACCCAAGCGGCCAATAAACATAGTGACGCTTATTATCAGCTTCCCTGCGATTGACAAATCGGGGGTTATGCCGGTGCTCAAGCCCACGGTGCCGAAGGCGGAGAATGTTTCAAAAAGTATGCTGAGGAATCTGAAGTCCTCAGTAACTGTGAGAATGAAAACTACAACTGAGACAAGCCCCAGCGCCAGCATAACTAGAGCCAGCGCCCTTTGGATATGCTGACTGGTGAATTCCCTGCCAAAAGCTCCCGCATGTTCCCTTCCTCTGAGAGAGCTCCACATAGCGGCAATGAGCATACCGAACGTATTCACCTTTATTCCACCAGCGGTCGAACCGGCAGCTCCTCCGACGAACATAAGCAGTATGGTGAAGAAAAGCGAATAGTCTGCCATGCTGCTCACATCTATTGTGGAGAAGCCAGAGCTTCTGGGGGTTATCGAATGGAAAAAGGCGTTAAGCACTTTATATGGCGCAGATAGAGGCCCCAGTGTGTCATGATTGGAATATTCCGCCAGTAAGAAAACTCCCGTTCCCAGCACCAGAAGCGCTGCTGTCACTGTCAGCACAATCTTGCTATCCAAATGCAGTCTGCCGAATCGCCGGGCTGCGCCTATATCCGCCACTACTACGAAGCTAATGCCGCCCAGAATAACCAGCGCGCCGGTTGCTAAAATCATTAATGTATCTGTCTGGTATTCTGTTATACTGCGAAAGTTGCCAAATAGGTCGAAACCAGCCTGATTAAAAGCCGAGACGGAGTGAAATATCGACTTCCACAAGGCTATTTCTGGGGGGTTCTCCATGGAAAAACGGCTATAAAATACGGCAGCCCCGATAAGTTCAATCACTAATGTAAACACCGCCATCCTCTTAACCAGCTTCACCAGCCCTCCCATCTTTTCCAATCCCAGCGAGCTGCCAATGAGACGCCTTTCCTTTAATCCAATCCTGCGACCGAACAGTATGAAGAGGATAGTGGCGCTGGTCATAAAACCCAGACCACCGATTTGAATCAGAGCCAGGATGACACCCTGTCCGAACGAGCTCCAGTAATCGGCGGTATCAACGACTACCAGTCCTGTAACGCAAACTGCCGAAGTGGCGGTGAAGAACGCATTTACCGGCGAGGTAAACTGTCCTGAATTGTTCGCTACAGGCAGCAGAAGCAAGATGGTTCCGATAGCAATAAGCGCAGCAAAGCCGTATATCAGTATCACAGGGGTTATAACGGTTGACCTGTGTTTTGCTACTCTGGGCAGAGGTACGTGCCACGGTCTTGTACTGGGGACGCGGTAAACCTTATCACCGGGCTTCTTCTTCCACGGCGGAGGAATCTCCGGCAGGTCTAGTCTGAAATCGTCATTCCTGGGCAAATGAAACCAGCTTTCCTAAAGAAAACGCCATCCTGCAATTCTTAGCATTGCCCCATATTCTACCCCTTTTGTCAGCGCCAGTCATCAATTGGATGGGAGCAACGAGAGCGAGAGCCAAATAAATTGTCCAAGCCCTTGACACAGGCCTGCCATCAGTCTAGCATTTTAGCCAATACGAATATGAACGATGTAGCATGGTATGCCGTAGGCGCAGTGGCCGCTGTACTTACAACCTTCGGCTTCGTGCCGCAGGTGGTCAAGATGTGGCAGACAAAGTCGGTTAAAGACTTAAGCCCGCTGACCTTTATCCAGTTTATCGCAGGCGTCTCGCTCTGGGCTGTCTACGGCATACACCTGAGAGACCCTGTAATAATCGCCGCCAATTTCGTATCGCTGTCGATTCTATTTCTGGGGCTGTTCATCTACTTCCGCTACTTCAGGAGAAAGCCGCAATAAGACATTTCGCCGGCTTCCCCCCAGTTCCGGGGGTTGCCTATTCCAAGGCAGCTCGCACCTCCTCCTCCCTGAGGGCGTTCACTACGTATTGAATCTCTTGAGAGGTCAAGCCGTAGCGGTGCAAAGTGTGGCGGATAATCTCCAGCCCCGCTTCCAGCTCAGGGCGCACCATTTCAGCGACACCCTTCTCCCTCAGCACATCCACATCCTCACCCCTGTGGACACGAGCCACTATATCCAGCCTGGGATTGATCCTGCGGGCATGCTCCACCGCCAGTCTGGCGGCGACGGGATCGGGAAAGGAAATTACCAGAACTCTAGCTCTATCCAGTCCTGCCTGAGCCAGTATCTCAGGGCTAGCGGCATCTCCATAGATACAGGGAACCCCCCTTTCGCGCAAGGGATCGAGTCTCACAGGGTCTATATCGATAACAAGATAAGCGAAATTTCTTCGCTCAAGCACGTGTCCCAGATTTCTGGCAACACGACCATACCCGCATATCACTACATGATTGCTGAGAGGCTTTCTTTCTTGCGGCGCTCCGGGGTCGAGACGTGCCGTGAACAACCTGGCAAGCGATTTTTTCTGAATCAGCCAATAATACGCGCTTGAATTCAAATTCACAGCGAAGGGGCACAACAACATAGTGACAACGGAAGCAATCAGGGTCATGGAATACACTTCATCCGAGAGCACACCTATTCCCATAGCTAGCGCTGCCACGATGAAGCTGAACTCCCCTACCTGAAAAAGCCCGCTGCCCGTAAGAAGCGATGTCTTGACACTGTAGCCGAATAGCCAGGGAGCAAAGGCTGATATGGCGAACTTACCTAGCGCCAGCACCGCAATAACAATACCGACCTCTCGCGCATTCTCCGATATAAAGCTGATATTTGCCAGCATTCCCAGAGAGACAAAGAAAAGCGTAGCAAATATATCCCTCAAAGGTCTGACATCCGCCGCAGCCTGAAATCCGAATTCGGACTCTCTCACCAGCAGGCCGGCAAGGAATGCGCCAACGGCTATCGAGATACCTACATAATAAGCGCCGAAGCCTGCCCCAAAGCAAAGGCACACCACAGTGAGCAGGAAAATCTCCCTGTCATACGAGCGCCCCACTGCCACTTTCCTCATGAACCAGGGAACAAGCCACAAACCTAGAATGACTACAGCCGCCAGAAATCCTGCGGCTCTCAAGATAACCCAGGCCCACTCCCAATTGAAATATGCCCCTTCCGCCAGAGAAGGCAAAATGACCATTATAGGCACGGTGCTTAGGTCCTGCACTAGGGACATGCTCAACATCACCCGTGCGTGGGTAGTGCCCAGTTCACCCCGGCTCATCAGTGTTTTCAGTATGACAATGGTGCTGCTCTGCGCTATAAGATAACCGAATAAAACCGACTGCAGGAGAGGCCAATTGAATAACCATCCCACTAATATTCCGAGTGCTACAGTCGCCACAATCTGTATGCCGCCTCCTAATGTAGCGACCCTGCCCACTTGCCTTAGTCCCCTCAGGGAGAACTCAATGCCCAAGGTAAACAGTAAGAGCACAACACCGATAGTGGCGAGGGTTTCAATATCCGCAACGTCCCGTACAATGTGCAGACCGTAAGGTCCGATAGCGACCCCTGCCAGCAGGTAGCCCACGATGATAGGCAGCTTCAGGCGGCGCGCTATTACCCCCCCGACGAGGGCAACCGCCAGCGCAATTCCCATATCCGCCAGAAAGCCCAGTTCTCCCATGGTGCTCCCGAGTTAGAGTCTTGTCCGATTGAATTATAGACGATACACTGCTTTTCCGATACCCCCACATGGCTTGCCCCTGTCTCTTCACGCTGATACAATCTGGATAGCACGCGATTAAGAAAGAGGTGCTCCATGAAAGCAAGCGAAGGAAAGCTGGGCAGGGTTTTTGTGATACGGCTTGAAGACGGCGATAAGCTGCCTTATTGCATCGAGAAATTCGCTGAGAAGAAAGGCATATCCGTAGGGCATGTTATTCTCGTGGGTGGAATCGGGGAGGGGCAGGTTGTGGTTGGGCCGCGTTATTCTGACAAAATGCCGCCCGAACCGATGCTGCTGCCCATAGACAGCGCTCACGAGGTGGCAGGGGTGGGGGTGCTGGCTCCCGATGAGAACGGTAAGCCCGTTTTACACATCCACGCTGCGCTGGGCAGGTCAGGGCAGACCATGACCGGCTGCCTGCGCCCCGGCGTCAAGACCTGGCTGGTGGCAGAGGCTATTCTCTATGAAATCCTCGGCGCCAGAGCAACCCGCGTCAAAGATAATAAGAGTGGCTTCACCCTCCTGCAACCAGGGACGGGTAAATCCTAAACTGTAGGGGCACGGTGCACCGTGCCCCTACACTGCTGGACAAGGGTAGACAGCCCATTGGACATGCGAATACATCCAATTTGATTTCTCCCCCCCCTTGCTAAAGGGGAATATAGGGGGGTTATCGTAGGGGCGACCCGACGGGTCGCCCCTACCTACGCCACGCATATCACATCCACAGCGAGCAGAGAACATGCTAAAATAGAATTGCCATGCCCTCCATCATCGATGTTAAAAACGTCGTCAAAAAATTCGGCGCCATCACAGCCGTGGCTGGCGTCGACCTCGAAGTAATCGAAGGTGAGTGCTTCGGCTTGCTCGGTCCCAACGGCGCAGGCAAGACCTCGCTGGTGCGCATGATTATCGCAGCCTCTCCCATCACCTCGGGCAGCATCAGTGTCAGCGGCATGGACATCACACAGGAGCCCCGCAAAATCAAGGCGAACATCGGTGTAGTGCCCCAGGAGGAGAACCTCGACCCCGATTTGACCGTGCTGGAGAACCTGCTCGTCTTCTCCCGCTACTTCGACATACCTAAGAAAGAAGCTAAAGAACGCGCCCTGTCCAACCTCGAATTCTTCGAGCTTCGGGACAGGCAGAGGGCGAAAATCGAAGAGCTTTCCGGCGGCATGAAGCGCCGCCTGCTTATAGCAAGGTCATTGCTGAACCGACCCCGGCTCATCGTGCTCGATGAGCCCACTGTCGGGCTCGACCCGCAGACCAGGCATCTGGTCTGGCAGAAGCTACTTTCGCTGAAACAGCAGAGCGTGACACTGCTCCTGTGCACGCAGAACATGGAGGAGGCATGGCGGCTCTGCGACCGCCTCGCCATTATGAACGAGGGCAAGATTGTGGCGCTGGACTCGCCGCAGAAGCTGCTGGCGAGGTACGGCGGTGCGCAGATAGTCGAAGCCCGGCTGCGTAACGAGGAGAGAAGAGAGCTGGTGCAGGCTAAGCTCAGCCAGCGCGGCTTCGTGTGGCAGGGTATCGAGGACATGCTGCACATCTATCAGGGGGACAGCCAGGTTCTCGACGAGGAGCTCAGGAGAGAACTTGACATAACGAGCCAGCACGCCCCGACTCTGGAGGATGTATTTCTCAGGCTGACCAGGAGGTCGTTGCGGGAGTGAGCGCACCTTCGTACCGGGCTTGGCGAGTGTGGCAGCGCAACCGCGATGTCTTTCTCAAGCTGTGGCGCAGCGAGGTGCCCGGCTTCTTCGCCGAGCCTCTGGTGATACTGCTCGCTATGGGCGTGGGTCTCGGCACCTATGTCGCCCTCAGCGATAACACCGACTACATCGAGTTCATTGCGCCCGGCATCGTGGCAGCCTACGCCATGTTCAGCGCCAGCGCCGAGTGTACCTACGGCAGCTTCGTGCGCATGAAATTCCAGAGGACATTCGATGCCATCATAACCACGCCGCTGAGCATGGAGGATGTGGTGGCGGGCGAGATAATCTGGGGCGCCACGCGT
>VGNW01000048.1 GCA_016865955.1 Chloroflexota bacterium
AAGCTGATATTTTGACTAGGAGGCAAGATATGAGGAAAGAAGCTGGCTCCAAACAGGCTAAAGAACAGACTGACAAACAAATGAGCCGAGAACTAGGCAGGGGTTCTGAGAAGGTGAAATTGCAGCCAAAGCAGGGGAGTAAGAGGCATAAGCATATAACAGGTGACTCAGACGATTTACATGAACGTTTCGAAAGAATCTTAGAAGCCGCTCCAATGCCCTTAGCCATTAGCCGCATATCTGACAGCGCTGTGCTTTATGCGAATGAGTTGCTGTTCCAGTCCCTTGGTATCCCTTCTGAAGCTAGAAACGGGGGGATACGTTTGGACAACTACTGTAGCCCGGATGACCGCAATGAAGTCGTGGATATTCTGCGCAGGGAAGGGTTTGTACGCGACTTTGAGGTTCGTGCCAGAAAGGCAGACGGAACTGAATTCTGGGCGTCGGCTTCTATTCAGCCGATGATATTCAAAGGAGAACAAGCGTTGTTGTTTGGTTTCTCTGATGTTACTAAGCGAAAGTTAGCGGAATCTAAACTTCAAGAGCTCTATGAGCAGGAAAGAAACCTGCGCCAGCAGATTGAATCAGAGATGAACAGAAGGGTTGAATTCGCAAGGATGCTGGCGCACGAACTGAAAACCCCCCTAACGCCGGTGCTAGCTTCGAGTGAATCGTTACTAGCTGAAATTCAGGACGAGCGCTTATTGAGCTTGGCTCGCAATATAAGCCGTGGCGCCCAAAATCTAAACAGAATAATTGACGAGCTTCTCGATTTAGCGAGGGGAGAAGTGGGAATACTAGATCTGAATCGGGAGACAATCGACATTATACAGGTTCTTCGGGATGCAGCTGAAAGCATAGCCCCGCTGGCTATGAGCAAAGGCTTGTCTTTGCGCCTGAGGTTACCTCCGTCTCTTCCGCTGATTCAGGCTGACGCGGCGAGAGTGCAACAAGTGGTGATGAATATCCTCAACAATGCTATCAAGTTCACCCCTAGAGATGGGGAGGTCAAGATTGTAGCCAGTGAGAGGAACGGCTTTGTTATGATTGAGGTTCAAGATACAGGACTGGGGATGTCGCGAGATGAACAAGCCCGCCTGTTTGAGCCCTATCAACGTACTGCACGCGACAAAGGGCGCTTGGGTGGCCTGGGGCTGGGGCTTGCACTATGCAAGAGACTGGTGGAACTCCACGGAGGACAGGTATGGGTAAAAAGTCGCCCCCGCAGAGGCTCAACATTTGGCTTCTCGCTGCCTTTCGATAAAGTCGGTGGATTTCCCTCAGATACAAAGAGGCGTGAGAAGCTTTGGAAGGTGCTGATTATAGAGGATGACAGGGAGATCGTCGATTCTGTTTCATTGGCCTTACATAAAGACTGGCCTGAGGCTGAGGTCATGTCGACTGCAATGGGTGAAGAGGGGCTAGACCTAGTAGAGGCAGAAACCCCTACTATCGTTATCCTCGACCTGAATCTCCCCGATATAAACGGATTCGATGTTTTGAGGCAGATACGGTCCTTTTCGTCCGTGCCTGTTGTTGTCCTTACAGTAAGGGAAGCGGAAGAAGACGTGGCGAGGGCTCTGGAGTGGGGAGCAGACGACTATATGACGAAGCCATTCAGAAAGAAGGAACTGCTGGCACGTTTGAAGGCTCAGTTGCGAAAGCAGCATTTTTCTGACGATGAGATGCCTATGTTTTATGGGCCCTTGTGTTTCGACCCGGCTACCTGCCAGCTCAGGTACGGCGGTAGAGACTTGAGCCTTACTATCATCGAAGGACGTATCATTCATTGTCTACTTAAACACTCCGGTCAAGTCGTCACCTACTCCCGACTTGCCGAAGCTGTGTGGGGAGAGGACTACGGTGGAGCCACAGTCACCCTCAGGAGCCACATACGAAGGCTTAGAAGAAAATTAGAGCTAGATCCGAGTAATCCCCAGCTCATTATGACCAAGGCAGGTATCGGATACTCGCTTGTCAAACCGACATAAGTAGAGTGCATGTCTAGCTGCACCCAAATGTCGTCAATAATCCCGTCATGTTGATGTCTCCTAGCCACAAAAACTCATGCGGGTAGGCTTGTCACATCTTCGTCATTCAGTAGTCATGGTTTTGTCATTTCGTTGGACGATTATGACACAGTAGAATCATGGCATTGACACCCTATATGAATGCAGCAGAATCCTTTAGAATAGCCGACAAGATTCTAAGTAAGGAGACCAAACATGGGACTTTCACTATATGACCCATACCAACATGTGGATGAGTGGACACAAGAGACGTATGATGCCTTAGAAAGAGCCAGGGACATTATTGAGGAATGGTGGTTGCCCAACCGGCGTGCGTTTGACCGCCTGGGGGGGGTGCTGGCGATGACAGAGATGTCTGATGCTTACTATGGTCTGTACAAATCGATAATAGACGGCGGTTTCTTTGGCAGGACTATACCTAAAGAATATGGCGGGCCCGGATGGAACCTTCTCCAGTGTGGTTTATTTTCGGCTGAGATTGCCAAGATGTCGTTTAGCCCTGCGATCGACAACTTGTTCGCCTATGGCGAGCCGATGGTTCAAGTCCTGCTCGAACATACGCCGGATGAGGGTGCAAAGAGAGAGTACTTGAAGCGATTTCTGGATGGAGGGTACTGTACTATTTTTGCTACCGATCCTGAGTCGGGCATCGATATGGGCTCAATGCGAGGCTCAGCAGAGCGTAGGGGGGATTACTACTATCTCAACGGACCAAAGTGGTGGATGTCATCATGCAGCCCGGGGCCTGTGGGCCTCAATTGGCACTTGGTATTAATGAAGACTGACACTACCAAGCGCACCAGTGGGCTCTCGCTATTTATCGTAAATGATGATGCGCCCGGGATTATCCGAGGACGGGAGGGCGACCTTATGGGACAGAGATGGGCTTGTGCCCGATATGAAATAATGATGAAAGACCTGAAGGTACACAAGAAGTACCTCGCGGCTCCGGAGGGGAAAGGTCTGTACGCAATCGTCGATGGAATGAACAAGCACATGGGCAATCAGGCTTTTCAGGCTACTGGCTGTCTCGAGGCTGCCATAAGAATGGCGGTGGAGTACACTTCAGTCAGTATACGCTGGGACCATCCACTCATTGAAAATCAAGCAGTCCATTTCCCTATAGCTGAAATGTGGATTAACGCTGAGGCCGGTCGCGCTATGTCACAGAAAGCTTGCATCCTCTGGGATAAGGGCGACCCGGATGCGCACCATGGTAAGTGGGCAGTTCTCGCCTTTCGCTTCATTGTTCCGGCCATGCTTCAGGGATGTATGAAGGCAATCGAACTCTTGGGCGCTCGTTCCATAGAGAGGGAAGAAGGCTGGCCGCTTGAGTTTATGTTCCGGGAAGCGATGATTCACAACCTGTACCGAACACCCAATGTGGATATGAAGTTTCTTGCTTCCTATCTAGTGCAGAGGAGGCTTTAGGTGGGATTCAGCAAGGCTGTTCAATTCTCTCGCTGCTGGCGCGTCTAATCTTGACCCGACAGGAGGCTTCGATGGAACAACGCAAGCGTATCGACATCCCGGTGGGTACTGAGGTTAGGTCTTCAAGCAGGGTGCCAATAGATGGTTATTACGAGTTCTTTGAGCACTGTGTCTCCTCTGATTGCAGCCCTTCTACTGACGAGCGTGTTACTTACCTCATGCGAGGAGAACTGGTGCCTAGATGCAAACGCTGTGGCAAACGGGGTAAATGGAAGCTAAAGGATGCTAGGTTCGAGACAACCCCTGATGTCTGGCGGAAACAGACCGACTACGTACTTGCGAACGTCAGGGGCGATCGCCCAGACTTACCTTTGCCCCGTGGTGCAAAGCGATAGTTGGTGTTGGCGTCTTTGCCTTCCATGAAGAGGTAATTGAGTATTTAAGAGGAGGCATCGTTAATGGCTAGGCGGAAGTTTCACACAAGACTCTGTGACGTACTTGGCATCGAGTACCCCATAATCCAGGCTGGAATGGGCGGGTTTTCCGATCCGCCGCTGGTTATAGCGGTATCAGAAGCCGGTGGACTTGGGACACTGGGCGCTGCCGTCTACGAACCTGATACGCTGGATGCTGCGATCAAGGAAATCAGAAAAGGTACCAGCAAGCCCTTTGCCATCGATCTATTGCTGCCCGATAGTCTGAAAGACATGGAGGGGGTCAGCAAAGAAGGGCTCATGAAATATATCCCTGATGATTATTACGCCTATGAGAAAGGACTGAGGAAGAAGTTCGATATCCCCGACGATTACCGCAGCACGAGAGGCTGTTCGCTGTTTACGATGGAAGGGACGAGGCAGTTACTGCAGGTCTGTTTGGATAACAAGGTGCCGGTAATCGCCGCTGGCCTAGGCAGGCTGGGCTGGGTAATGCCTGAGTGTAAGAAGCGCGGAATAAAGACCATAGCTATAGGCGCCAATGTCAAGATGGCGATGAAGCATGTCGAAGACCAAGTAGATGTGATAGTGGCACAGGGATATGATGCAGGTGGACACACTGGCAACATCGGCACCCTATCTGTAGTCCCGCAGATAGTGGATGCCGTGAATCCCATCCCTGTAGCTGCTGCAGGGGGCATTGCGGACGGAAGAGGTCTGGTAGCTGCTCTTGCTTTGGGTGCAGAGGGGGTGTGGTGCGGCTCGATGTTCCTACTCTCCAATGAGGTCACTTTTACTGAGCGGCAGAAGGACAGGGTAATCGCTGCCACCGAACGTGATGCGGTTATCTCTAAGGCGATTAGCGGCAAGACTCTGCGCCAACTCAGGAGTTCCTTTACTGAAATATGGGATAAGGGTCCGATGCCGCCTCTGGGATGGCCATTCCACAATCTGCTGACGCTTGACATCGTTGACTATGCATTTGGGCACAAAGATCAAGAAAAGTACGACGCAATACTGGTAACACCATGCAGCCAGGCTGCACGGCTTCTGAACAAGAGAAGAAGCGCCAGGCAGATAATTGACGATATGGTCAAGGAGGCAGTGAAAGTCCTGCAAGAGGACATGACCAAGAGGGTAGAATTGAGATAGAAGCACAAACGGTTGACATATACCATGGGTGCAGGTGAAATAAGAGCTTCTTCAAATGATACCACAAAGAGTCTGCTGAAAGACGTTGATGTTCTTGTCGGTTATAATCCTCCTCTGCTTGTGAAAGAATCACGGCTTCGGCGACTCATTCTGTGGGGTTTGCAGTAGATGTCAATGCTTTGCGTTGACGGGTACGATAGTGCCCGATAGAATAGTCACGAAGAAAGAGAGGTGTATTATGCCTATTGTCGTTGAGGAGAAGAAGTGCTTGGGGTGTGCTATCTGCGTTCTTTCTTGTCCTCAAGATGCGATGAGGATGCCATCCTCTTTTGTCGTATATATAGACAAAGATAAATGTAATCAGTGTCGAGAGTGTCTATACTTCTGTCCTGTTGAGGCGTTAAAGGAGGCGTAGAAATGGAAAGGAAGAAGTGCGATTGCGTAATCATAGGGTCAGGGATCGGCGGGATGTGCGCCGCAGCAAGGCTAGCATGTTCAGGCTATAAGGCAATTGTAATCGAAAGGCTTCCTATAATAGGTGGTCGGTATACCCAGATAGAATACAAAGGCTACAAAGTACCTACTGGTGCCTGGATGATACTCTACGGTGAGAATGACCCCGTCTATCATACCCTGGTGGATGTGAAAGCCCCCGAAATCGACATGGTCGCCAGAAGCTCAGTGCCCCAGATATACAGATTGAATGGAAAGGACCATCACATGAAGGGAAGGGGAGCTTTAAGGGATATGATTTCTTGGGCAAGCAAGGACAAGGAAGAAGCAGATATGATGATGTCTATACTCAAAAGAGCGCTATGGTGGTATGAGCCACCGGACACAATATCATTTGACGATTGGCTGGCCCAATTTACCCGGAACAAGACTATGCACAATTTATTTCAGTGTCTGATTGCTGCATGGGCAGGCGCCAATTCGTGGGAACTGACTGCCGGGCAGTGGTTCAGAATTTTAAAGGGAATGACTGTTGGAGGCAAACCATTCATTCTCAAGAATGGGGTAAAGGATATCATAGATGCTTTGGAGAAAGTAATTAAGAGTAGTGGGGGCGAGATATTTACCAAAACACCAGCTCGAAAAATTATCATTGAGGATGGTGCAGTCAGAGGCGTAGTTGCCGAGAGGGAAGGGGAAAGACTGGAGATTGAAGCCAAAGTAGTGATTAGCAATGCTGGACCGAAAAAGACCATCGAGTTGGGGGGGGAGGATAATTTCGATCGAGCATATCTGAGGGAAGTAAGGGAAAAGGTTAGGGCAGCGTCAGGCATAGATTATATGATAGTATCTGACAAACCGCTGCTTGAAGCCCCTAATGTGCTTTTCACCGCCGATACTCAGAGACTCGAGTGTTTTGTTTCGGAACGTACTGCCGATGGCAAGAATATAGTGCGCACCGCCTCTGTCCCCGAATCCACCATATTGTACTCACCCAAGAAGGAATACGAGATATTTCTTCAGGATTTGAAGGAGACCTTCCCTGATTTCGAGCGGTGTGGGGGCAGGATATTGATAGCGCGAAACTTCTACGGAGACTGGCCGTTTTATCGTACTTGGCCCGGAGATTGTCTCACTACAAAGACATCTGTTGAGAATCTGTACAACGTGGGCGACGGCGTGATCCCAGAGGGGTGGGTTGGTGGGAGCGGGGCTGCTGAAAGTGCTAGGGTAGTGGTGGAAGACATACAGGCGAGGATGAAGCTAGGATGAAATGCAGAAGTAGGATGGATGCAGCACAGTGAAAGGCAAATAGGTGGGTGCTCATGCAAACGGCTTTAAACGGGATCAAGGTTTTGGAGCTTGGCGATAGAATCGCCGGGCCGTATTGCACCAAGATATTGGCAGACTATGGTGCCGATGTTATCAAAGTTGAAACGCCAGGCTTGGGCGATCCTATTAGGTCAGTGGGCCCCTTCCCCGATGACAAACCCGAACTTGAGACCAGCGGCCTTTTTCTCTACCTGAATACCAATAAGAAAAGCATCACCCTGAATCTAAGAAGTCCCACTGGCGTGAAGATTTTCAAGGATCTGGTCAAAACAACGGATGCTGTGATAGAGAACTTTAACCAGCGGTTGATGACTTGCTTGGGCTTAGACTACGAGATTTTGAAAGACACGAACCCGCACCTTGTCATGTCTTCTATATCGAGTTTCGGGCGAACCGGTCCCTACCGCGACTATAAATCAACTGATCTAACAGTTTGGGCACTAAGTGGCATACTTTATGAGACTGGTGATCCAGATAGGGAGCCGCTGAAAATAGGCTCCAATGAGACTGAATGCGTGGCAGGTCTGTACGGCGTGCTGACGGTATTGGCTGCGCTGTACTACCGAGATGGGACAGGGGTCGGGCAATATGTAGACGTCTCAGCATGGGAAGCTTTCCACACCACCCAGCCGTATATGATATTAATATACTCACAATTAGGAGTAGTCAAGAAGAGAGTAGGACTTAAATGGCCTTGGGGTCTACTACCTTGCCGGGACGGCCATGTTGGGTTCTTCTTCGGAACTCAAGCGAACTGGGAATCCCTCTGTGCCCTGCTCGGGATGCCTGAGCTAAGAGATAAACCCGGGTACCAGAGTCCACTTGAGCGTGACGAACACCGTGAAGAGATAACGTCCATCATTGCTTCATGGCTGAAAGATAGGTGCGTGGAAGAAGTTTTCCATGCTGCTCAAGAGCTCAGGCTTCCTTTGACCCCTGCGCCCGACATGAGTCAGATAATAGACATGCCGCAACATAAAACCAGAGGATATTTTGTGGATATAGATCACCCCATGGCAGGCAAACTAACCTACCCAGGGGCTCTTTTTAAGCTCAGCGAAACACCTTGGCGAGCTGGGCGCGCGCCACTGCTGGGTGAACACAACAAGGAGATTTATTGTGATCGCCTGGGTTACAGCAAGCGAGACTTAGTGAGTTTGAGAGAACAAGGCGTGATCTAATCATTTCAAAACTTGTCTAGCGAGGAGGGCGAGTCATGTCACCGCTCCCACTCCAAGATGTGAGAATAGTGGATGTCTGCCAGTTTTTAGCAGGGCCCTATGCAGTTCAACTACTGGCTTCATTGGGAGCTGAGGTCATCAAAATCGAATCTATACAGCGTTTGGATAATTTGAGGCTGATGGGAGGATACCCACAGCCGGATGGATATGAATGGTCGGCTGCATTCAATACGGTCAACGTAAACAAGTATAGCGTTACGCTCGACCTCAACCATCCTCGTGGTAAAGACATCTTCAAGAAGCTGGTGAAAGCAAGCGATGTGGTCACTAATAACTTCAGTTCCAGAGTGATGGAAAACTTGTCTCTCTCCTACGAAGTATTGAGAGGGGTTAACCCACAAATTATTATGCTTTCAATGCCTGGCTACGGCACAACTGGTCCTTGGCGTAACTATGTTGCGATGGGTCCCAATATAGAGATGCTTGCGGGTACGCCTATGGTCAGTGGGTATCCCAATGGTTCACCCATGCTCAACGGGTATATCGCGGATCCTTTTGCCAGCTTAGCTGGAGCAGTCGCTGTTATGGTTGCCTTGAAACACCGTCAACGCACGGGAAAAGGACAGCACATAGACCTTTCACATGTTGAAGCTATTACAAGCTTCAACGCCCAGCCAATAATGGACTTTGTGATGAATGGGAGGATACAGTCCAGAAGAGGTAATCGTCATCAATCAATAGCTCCTCAAGGCGTCTACAGGTGTAAGGGTGAGGATGAGTGGGTCGCAATAGCCGTATCTTCAGAGGAGGAATGGGCTAATCTTTGTGATGCCATGGGTAATCCATCCTGGGTCCGAGAACCGAGATTTTCCGACCCTATGACTCGATACGGCAACCATGATCCATTGGATAAACTCATTGAGGCTTGGACCTGTCAGAAAGACAAGCACGAAGTAATGCAGATTCTACAAAGGGCGGGCGTAGCAGCAGCGCCAGTGCTAGCCTCTTCAGAACTTGTAAGTGACCCGCATCTAGAGCAGAGAGAGTTCATCCAAGAAGTTACTCATCCTGTGACGGGAACCTATAAGCAGCAGGGCTTCCCTGTGAGATTCTCCAAGACCCCGGTTCGCATCGGGATGCCAGCGCCAACACTTGGACAGCACAATGAATACGTATTCACGAAGCTCCTAGGAATGACAATAGAGGAACTCAGACAACTAGCCGAAGATAAGGTAATTGGGACAAAGCCACTCGGATGGCCTTACAGCGAGGAGGCTGGTGAGCAGGACAAGAGGCTCCTCGTTGGTGATCAGGGCTCTGGCGTTAGAGAGGCTCTGGAGAAACGAAAAGGCATTGAGGAAGAGGAGAATACTACCAAATAGGGATACTTATGAGCCGAAGCTTAGCCTAGCTCTAGACCTCAAGGAGACCGAGTTGTTATAACTGTATGCCGCGCTGCGAAGCGGTAGATTGGACATCTGGCAGGTATACTTGTCGGTCTTGATCCAAACAATGCTCTGATTATGCCAGATTCCTGGTGTTGAGAGCTATTGGAGGGAAGTATCGTGTCCGGAATAGAGAGATTCCTGAAATGCACTGAAATTATTGACTGTGATTCAGATGCCATTAAAGAAAAGGCACTGGAGGTGACCACAGGTCTGAAGACAGACAAGGAGAAAGCTGTAGCCCTTTATTACTTTGTGCGTGACAAGATAAAACACAATGCCTACATACAACTGTATGACCCTATCCGCTATAAAGCGAGTTCAACCCTTAAAGCAGGCGATGGCATGTGTCAAAATAAAGCGATTCTTCTTGTCGCCTTGGCACGAGCCGTAGGAATCCCGGCCCGCCTTGGGCTCGTTGATGTCGAGGACTATCAGTTATCTGAGAGCTTCAAACAGATGATAGGTGGTGTGAACACAATGCCATTACACGGTTTTGCAGAGTTATACATAGACGGCAGATGGGTTCATGCAAGTCCTGCCTATGATTTGGCGACTTGTCAAAAGAAAGGGTTCATCCCCGTGGAGTTCGATGGTGTTAACGATGCAAAGGACTCTGAGTATACGAAAGCCGGCCAACTGCACATGAAGCACATAAAATATCATGGCCCTTATGAGGACTTACCTCTCGACGAGATATACAACTACTATCGAGAATGGATTGCTAGGATGGGGAAGGTTTGGGATGATTTCAAGGGAGCCTCAGAGGATATTAGAAAACGCAAGTCACGAGACGGATAGTTGCTGAACCCATAGCTTTGTCGCTTGAAACATGACCGAGAAAGGATGGCCCGACAATGTCAGCATTCAGTTTCAGTGAGGAACAGGAAATGCTACGGGTGGAGGCTAGGAAATTTGCCAAGAAGGAACTCGCCCCTGGGGCGCTGGAACGACTTAAGATGGGGCCAATGGAGCTTCATGAGGCTATGAAGCCGCTTGACAAGAAGATAGTCGAAATTGGGTGGTCGGCCCTTAATGCGCCTGCCAAGTACGGCGGGCACCCGATTGATGCTGTGTCTATGGGCGTCATTTTCGAGGAGTGCGCCAAAGTGGACCCATATGTAGAAACTGTTGGAGCCATGCAAGCAACAACCGCTCTATTGGAGACTTTGCCTGAGGATGTGCAAGATGAGTGGTTTCCACGTTTGATTAGACGTGAAACCAAGCACGCTTTTGGTTTTACCGAGGCTCAAGCAGGCTCGGATGCAGCCAATGTTCAGACTAGAGCTGTAAGGGATGGAGACGACTACATCATCACTGGCGAAAAGTTCCCCATTCCCTTTGCCATGGTAGCCGATGTAGCCTCTATATCAGTCAGAACAGACCCTAAAGCCGGATTCAAAGGCGTGAGCATGTTCTGGGTGCCTCTGCGTCTCCCAGGCATAAGCATAAGACCTCTTCCCTGGATGGGCAATCCAAATTTGGTGCCGAGCGTAGCGAGCTTCGAAGGAGTGCGAGTGCCCGCAAGGTATTGTGAGGGTGGAGAAGGCCAGGGTTTCTATATGGTTGTAAACACTCTGGACTGGTTGCGTGTCATAACAGCATTGACATGCCTGTGCAGAGCACAAGCCTCTATTGAGGATGCCATAGCTTGGGCTAAGGAGCGCATAGTCTTTGGCCAGCCCATATATAAGTATCAGGGAGTATCTTTCATCATTGCCGAGCATGCTACTATGCTTGAAGCAACGAGATTATTGTGTTATAGGGTCTTGTCGCTCAAAGACCAGGGACTTCCGTATATGACCGAGTGCTCCATGGCGAAATGGTTGAGCGTTGAAGTATCAATCCAGGCTATCAAGGACTGCATGGCAATATTGGGACATCCTGCCTACAGTACAGAGCACCCCGTTTCACAACGTCTCAGAGACGTTGTCGGCTTTCAGATGGGAGATGGCACACCACAAATGCAGAAAATGATTATAGCGAGGATGCTGATCGGGAAATAGGACATGGGGTCCGGAATAAATACCTCTGGATACACGAATTACCTGGAACAGTCTGAGTTGCTGGGCTGTGATCAGAAGATAACAACCACTCTACAAGGAGAGAGTGGTTATATGATTTATTTCGTATCCATTTGACCCGGGCCGTGAGAATCAGTCGAGATATGATGCTAGACTTGGATCAACCAAGACATTAGTTGCATTCTAGCTTGCTTACGCTCCATTATTCTCCCTGTGAGGTAGCTTTTCTCTTACTAACGAATGCTCTTAATTTTTCTTGGGCGTATTCTGTTTCAAGGCATAATGCCTGTGCTTCAGCTCCAGCCTTCAACTCCGAATCCAGATCGGTTGAGAATGCTCGATAAATGGCGGCCTTTGCTTTTTTCATTGCAAATGGCGAAAAAGCAGCGAGCTTAGATGCCAACTCCATAGTGGCAGCTTCCAGATGGTCATGAGGAACTACTTTATTTGCCAGCCCTATGCGTTCGGCTGTATGTGCATCTATCGGGTCACCGGTAAAGATGAGCTCACATGTTTTAGCAAGACCGACCAGTCGAGGCAGGAAATAAGCTCCTCCAAAATCCGGAACAAACCCGACTTTAATGAATATTTCTCCGAATGTTGCTTTCTCTGATACTATTCTAATATCACAGGCGCAAGCAATGTCACAACCTGCACCCAGAGCGGGGCCATTTATTGAACCGATCAGCGGTATCTCTAGAATCCGCAGCTTACTGGCAACCCGCACTGAATGCCGAAGCGCCTTTATCCTTGTCTCTCTATCCTTTGCAGTAACTGCAGGGTGAGTTTCAAGATCACCTCCAGCGCTGAAGGCAGCCCCCGCACCGGTAATGATTAGCACCCTCACTTCATCATTCTTTATTATTTCATCAATTGCATCGCAAATCTCGTCACAAAGCCGATGGCTGAGAGCATTCTTTTTTTTAGGTCGGTTTAACGTCAGAGTCGCAATACCATTTTCAATCTTTAGAATGACCTCTTCGTATTCCACTGCTTTCTCCTTCCTGAGCTACATTCGCCCTCATCCCACAAAGACATCTTGGGCATTTCAGATGCGCGGTGATTGCAACCCACGCAAGGCATTCTCTGCCTATCCCGATGGCAGATGTCGCAAAAGTTCTATAAGTCATGGCTTCTTGGATGAAAGAACGCTTTCAACGTTCCGTTCTTTGATTAGCTCGATGATGGGATGGCGAATACCCCAACGCAAGATAAATAGTAGCGTATGGTTTTAGCGGAGTCAATACGACGTGGGGTAGTTGTTAACTGACAAGGCTTTAGTAAACGTACATTACAATTGACAGTACGCAGCTTCAGCTGCTATACTACCTTCTAGCTAATTAAGCTGGTAGAAAAGGAGGAATGAATGGCCGG
>VGNW01000049.1 GCA_016865955.1 Chloroflexota bacterium
CATCTCTGGACTCTGGCTGAACCTCCGCCGTCGATTTCAAAAAGGTGCTCTAGTATACCATCTTCGGTAACAGGAATTATGACGCAATGATATATACTTCGGTAACACTTTATTTTGACGCAATACGCGGCTCCCTTGTTTAGCGGGGGAAGTCGAACTCGAGACTGATATCTACAAAGACGCTGCCTTCGTTATATACATCGCTGATGCGGATTGAGATTTGCGTTGATTCGGGATAGAAAATGAGTTTGGTCTTATAGAGTAACCAGTCTCCTGACCCTAAATCATTTCTGATAACTGCCGGCACGAAGTACTCTGCCTCTTTGCCGCTCTGGTCTGTAGCCAGCAGCCCAGGGTAGAATATGTTGTAGAGCCGGCTGGCTTTGAATGGCTGTGCTGCAGGGTTTTCTATTCTCCACTGCAACTCGACTTCGCTGTTCACCCAGGTTGCACTGACCAGGGTGATACTCAGCCCGGAAAAAGTTCGAGTGATATTCAATACTCTGGTCACCGGTTCGGGCGTTGGAGTTGGCGTGGGCAGAGGTTCGGGTGTGATGGTTGGAGTGACGGTGGGCGTGACCACGGGAGTTGGCTTGGGCGTTCTTGTGGCTTGACAGCCGATGCCGCCGACCACGAGCGCCAGTATTAATAGTGCGGTCAATAATATAGCCAGGTTCTTCATGTCGATTGAATCTCCACAGCTATTCTATGAGATACTGCAGGACGGTTACCTTCTTGGTTTTTTCAACCTCTCTGAATTGCAGCACTTCTCTTGTTTTGGGAACCTCATTATATGTTATGACCTGTTTGGCGGAAGGGGTGACCAGATATGTGAAGCTTTTTATCTGGTCACCATCATGACGAACGGTTATATCGTTCTGCTTGCCTGCTTCGATGAATCGCCAGGCAACCTTGGTAAGAGACCGACTGGGAGTCGTATCCGTGGCCTCGGTCATCATATTGAACTGGACCCGGAAGTATCCCGCCTCGCTGTCTGTGTTCTTAATAGATACGGTGCATTCTGAGGAAATTCTCCAGTAGAAATCCCAGATTCGGGCATCTTTCACCTCGTAAGTCAGAGGGATCTCTTCTGTATGTATTTCCGTTACATAGTATGTTTCCGTAGTAGTGTAATGCTCGGTCTCGTAGTAAGTCAGCGTTATAAACGGGGCAGCGGATATAGCGGCTATCACTACTGCCAGAAGCAGCACCACGGTCAGCAAGATCAACGTTCTTGTTTCCAGCGCTCTTTTCATCTGAAATCCTGTACTTCAGCCTTCAATTTCTTAGCTGCTGCCTGAATCCGCTTCAGGCAGCGTTCTTTGCCCAACACTGCCATGGTCTGGAACAGGGGTGGCGCAGCCGTGCGTCCCGTGGTTGCCACCCTCATTAGACCAAAAAAATCGCCTGTTTTCAATCCCAATTCGGCAGCCAGAGAGCGGAGCGTTTCCTCAAGCGAGTGCGCTTCGAATGTAGCAGCTTGAAGCCGCTCTAGAGCGGCTTCAAGCCCCCTAACGGCATCTTCTTTGGACAGCTTCTTGCCCAGAAGCAGGTTGGCATCATAGGTCAGCTCATTGGTGAAGAAGAAGTCACAAGAACTCGATGCCTGGTCGAATTTGGTCAAGCGCTCCTGGATTAGAGGCACAATGTGCTTGATATATTCCCGGGAGAGCGGTCTGCTGATTGAAGCAGGCAAGCCTTTGTCCAGGAATGGCAATAGCCGGTCTGCAAGCTCATCGACGCTCAATTTGCGAATATAAACGCCGTTCATCCAGTTGAGCTTATCCATGCTGAAGATGGCGCTGGTCTTGCTGATGCGCTCTATTGAGAAATGTTTTATCAGCTCTTCCCGGGTGAACAGCTCGGTACGGTCATCCAGCGACCAGCCGAGCAGGGCAAGGAAGTTCATCATCGCCTCTGGAAGGTATCCCTGGTCGCGGTATTCGGTTATCGAGGTAGCGCCGTGTCTTTTGCTCAGCTTGCTGCGGTCTTCGCCCAGAATCATAGGCAGGTGCGCGAACAGCGGGGGTTCGTATTTCAGGGCGTTGTAGAGCAATACGTGGCGCGGAGTGCTGGAAAGCCACTCGTCGGCTCTCATAATGTGCGTGATTTGCATCATGTGGTCGTCGACCACATTGGCGAGGTGATAGGTCGGGTAGCCGTCCGATTTCAGGAGCACGAGGTCGTCGAGCGTAGTATTATCGAAGGTCACCTCGCCCTTGATAAGGTCGTTGAACCTGGTCTCGCCTTCGAGCGGCGTTTTGAATCTTATTACCGGTACGATGCCCTGAGCTTCGAGTTTAGCTCTTTCCGCAGGACTCAGGTCGCGGCAGTGCCTGTCGTAGCTGCGCATCGACTCCTTGCGCTGCGCCATCTCGGCGCGCATGCGGGCGAGCCGTTCCCCGGAGCAGTAGCAGGTGTAGGCGTGTCCAGCCTCAATCAGCAAACGAGCGGTCTTCCGGTAGAAATCCAGCCGCTGCGACTGGAAATAGGGCCCGTAGCTGCCGCCCACCTCCGGCCCCTCGTCCCAGTCTATTCCCAACCAGCGCAGGCCGTCCAAAATAGCTTCAACTGCGCCTTCAACCCTGCGGTTGACATCTGTATCTTCGATGCGCACGATGAAGCTGCCGCCACTGTGCCTGGCGAAGAGCCAGTTGAACAGAGCAGTCCTGATGTTACCCACATGAGGGTAACCCGTGGGGCTGGGTGCATAACGCACCCGGACCTTACCTTGGCTCATAACTCTCCGTTAATTGCCTCATATTCTAGCATCATCAAGGGAGAGCGTCTATATTACCATTGTTCAGTAGAGGCAATCATTAGTTTCAGTCAGGCGGATGAAAAAATTGACAAAGGCAAGGGGAAACTGTACTCTTATCTTTAAATTTTGAAGTTGGTTGCAAGGGGAAAATCAAATATGCCGTCTGATTTTATTCGCGATATTATCAACGAGCACAACAAGACCGGCAGGTTCGGCGGGCGCGTGCATACGCGGTTCCCGCCCGAGCCGAACGGCTATCTGCACATCGGACATGCCAAGTCCATCTGCCTCAATTTCGGCATCGCTGCCGAGTACAGCGGACTCTGCAATCTGCGGTTCGACGATACCAATCCGACCAGGGAAGAGGTTGAATACGTCGAATCCATCATAGAGAATGTGCGCTGGCTGGGCTTCGATTGGGGGGACAGGCTGTTCTATGCCTCGGATTACTTCGAGCAGATGTATGAATCGGCGGTGCAGTTGATCAAGGCGGGCAAGGCTTATGTCGATGATTCGAGCGCCGATGAAATCAGGGAGGGACGCGGCACTCTCACCGAGCCGGGCAGGGAGAGTCCCTACCGTAACCGTTCCGTTGAGGAGAACCTCGACCTGTTCCAGCGCATGAAGGCGGGGGAGTTCCCCGACGGCGCACGGGTGCTGCGCGCCAAAGTCGATATGGCATCGCCGAACCTGAATATGCGCGACCCGGTAATGTATCGCATCCTGCATGCCGAGCATCACCGCACAGGCAATAAGTGGTGCATCTATCCCATGTACGATTGGGCTCATGGCCTCGAGGACTCTATCGAGCGCATTACCCATTCTATCTGTACGCTGGAGTTTGAAGACCACCGTCCCCTGTACGACTGGTTTCTCGATGAGCTGGGGGCATACCATCCGCAGCAGATTGAGTTCGCCCGTCTCGCTCTATCATATACCGTGATGAGCAAACGCAAGCTGAGACAACTGGTGGAGAAGGGCCGTGTCAGAGGCTGGGACGACCCGCGAATGCCCACCCTTTCAGGTTTGCGCAGGGGCGGCTACACGCCGGAGTCCATCCGCAGTTTCTGCGAACGTGTCGGCGTAGCCAAGACGGACAGCACGATAGATATTGCGCTGTTGGAGCATTGTATCCGGGAGGATTTGAACAAACGCGCCCCCAGAGTTATGGCTGTGTTGAAGCCCCTTCGCGTCGTCATTGATAACTACCCTGAAGAACAGGTGGAGGAGCTGGAAGCGGTGAACAATCCGGAAGACCCGGGCATGGGGACGAGAAAAGTGCCTTTTTCGCGCGTGCTTTACATTGAGCGGGACGATTTCATGGAGCGCCCGCCGAAGGAGTTTTTCCGTCTTGCGCCGGGCCGCGAGGTGAGACTGCGATATGCTTACATCATAAAGTGTATCGATGTTGTGAAAGGTAAGACCGGTGAAGCGGTCGAGCTGCATTGCACCTACGACCCTGAGACTAGAAGCGGGGCGGCAGGGAGCAGCCGCAAGGTGAAAGGGACTATACACTGGGTCTCGGCTGCACATGCGCTTGAGGCTGAGGCTCGCCTTTACGACCGTCTGTTTACCGTAGAGGACCCCGGCGCTGCCGATGACTTCGAGAGCGTTCTCAATCCGAACTCATTGCAGATTGTGACGGGGTATGTCGAACCAAGCATGAGGGGAGCGGTTCCGGGAAGCAAGTATCAGTTCGAGAGGCTGGGATACTTCTGCGTCGATGAGAAGGATTCTTCCGCAGGGCGGCTGGTGTTCAACCGCACGGTAGGTTTGCGCGATACGTGGGCTAAGATAGCGAAAAAGCTCTGAGATAGTCTACGGGCAGAACAATAATTGAGGTCGCTGACAGAAGTTTTAAGCTTCGCACTGTCAGCGACCTCTTACATTTACCCTGCTATTGCGCTAGTTAAGGTCCATTACAGCATCGATACGGGCAGGCAGAGTTCTCTCTACTACCAGAACTGCGCCTGTTGGCGGCTTCACTGAGATGGTGAAGGTGTCGTACGGGCCCGGCGGGACGGTTAGACCGGTCAGGTCAACGGTAATAACAGCCTGCTCGTCCATCTCCAGGAGATTGTCACCGTTGTCCATGCCGATGAAGGTAACATCCCAGATGATGTCCTCCTCGTGCTGGTTGGCATCGGTGTAGCTGATGATAGTGACATGGGTTTCATTTCCAGTCGGATTCGGCGACAGGTCTATCTTCTGTCCCTTTAGAGCGTTGGTCAGGGTGAAGACTACCGCCGTGGCGTTCCCGCTGGTGGTGTTGCCATCGGCGAACACACTACCCTTGATTTCCATGGAAGCCCTGGCTTCCTCCAGTCCAGCATGTATTGCTTCCTGCCCCTTCTGGGAGGAGAATATGCCTGCCGACAACACGGTGTAGGCAAACACCGAGGCTACGACCACGAACGCAATCAGGATGATCGCTGTCTCGAGGCCGGTGATACCCCTCTCATCCCGGTGCAGGCTCTTGTATAATCTTTTAAGCATCTTGCTAACTCCTTTCTATTTCTTTGTGTTCAATTCGTTTGCACTTCAAACATACTGCTCTAATACAGAATCATGTACGTATCGAGAGCAGCAGGCGTGGTCCTCTCGATAACAAGCGCACTGCCGACGGGAGGCTTAACCTGTATGGTGAAAGTATGGTAGGTGCCCACAATCTCACCGCAGCCGGACAGGTCAATCGTCACCTCGAACAACTCGCCAGCCTCCAGCAGGTCGTCGCCGTCGTTCAGTCCCATAGCGTTTTTGGTCCAGGCAATGTCGTCGGTCCTTACGTTCTCACTTGAGTAAGAGATAACGACAACGTTGGTGCTGTTGCCATCTGCCAAACCGTCGCTATCATCATCAAGCGGAGTCGTCAGGTCGATAGCTTCGCCGTTCAGAGCGTTGGCCACACAGAAGGTGAGACTGCCGACCTCTGTATTGTTTCCTATGCTGGCGGCTATCACATTACCTTTCAGTTCCAGCGTGGACCTTGCCTGCTCCAGTCCGGCGTGGATTGCCTCTTGTCCTTTCTGAGACGAGAAGATACCTGCCGACAACACGGTGTAGGCAAATACCGAGGCTACGACCACGAAGGCGATTAGGATTATCGCCGTCTCCAGGCCGGTGATGCCTCTCTCATCCCTGTGCAACATCTTTGCAAGTCTTTTCAACATTGATTTTCCTCCTTACTCGATTTGGTGCCACTTTTTTCCTTTTAGCCCGCTTTGGCTCTGCAGGCAATAGTAAAAGCCATAGGTTAGGCTTCGAGCATCCCCATCACCCCCCTCTTTCCTCGAACTCTTGAATTGCCATCATATAGGAAAGCCCTAACATCCTGCTGCCTGTATCTCCAGTCGCCACGTTCTCCCACCTTAAAAGCTGTGAGTTTTCCGCTGCGACTCCATCGTCTCACCGAACCGATATGAACCCTGAGATAATCGGCAACTTCATCGCAGGTCATGATTGCTTCGTTATCAGCCCTGTCTCCGATTGCTATCGTTGCTTTATTCAATTCGTTGCCCCTTTGTAGCGGTCTTAATCTCAGCACTTTGTGATGATACCTTATATATTCTCCGGTAAGACATTCCGAATTATTGAAGTTCGCTTGTAATCGTAAGCGACTGAATGCCGTTTCACAATCACCATCCCGTACTAGAAACGATTGTTAAATAGTGATACCTTCAAAACAGTACTCTGCGGACCCGGCTCATCCCCAAAAGCGGTGGGAAATAACCGGTACCAGGACGGATAGCAGAGGTGATTCCAGATTCAAAAACTTTGGGTGCGATACGTCGGTAATATTACTTTCGTAAGGTATCCGGAGTGGCAAAGCTACTGTGAGGTGATGGGCAATGAATGGAGTAAAACCGGCTGATACGGTTGCTGTTTTACGGTGCAGTGCTTAAGTCGGATGTCAGGGACGATAACGGTTGAGCACCTCCTGAAGCTCCCGGGGCAGTCTTGAGGTGAACTCCACGAACTCTCCGGTGGAAGGGAGCCTGAAGCCGAGTTTATAGGCGTGGAGGAACTGCCGTCCCAGAATGGGCGATCTCTTACCGTAAATATGGTCGCCGAAAACGGGGTGTCCTATAGCAGAGAGATGGACGCGAATCTGGTGAGTGCGCCCGGTCTCGGGCATTACCTCGAGAAGGGTACAATCGTCCAGATATCTTAGAACCCGATACTCCGTTTTTGCCTCTCTGCCCCGTTCGACCACTGCCATGCGTTTTCTATCCCGGGGATGCCGCCCTATGGGCGCTTCGATAGCACCGCGCTCCGGAGCAAGCTGTCCCAGAACGAGTGCAATGTATGTTTTCTTAATCGAGCGCTGTTTAATCTGGCGGGAGAGGTAGGCATGGGAAGCATTGTTCTTAGCCACCATCATCAGACCGGAGGTATCTTTGTCCAGGCGGTGCACTATGCCGGGGCGAATGGAACCCTTGATCTCACCGAGGTCGGGGCAGTGCGCCAGAATAGCGTTCACCAGCGTGCCGCTCTTCTGTCCGGCAGCGGGGTGCACCAGCAGTCCCGCCGGTTTATCAATCACTATAACGTCTTTGTCCTCATACACAACCTTGAGCGGGATAGCTTCGGGCGTAAGCGAGGTAGATGCTGGAGGCGGGATGGAAGCAATGACTCTGTCTCCAGCGTCGAGCTTGTGACTGGCTCTAGCGGCGTGATTGTTGACTGTTACATTTCCTTCCTCAATCAGCTTTTGAGCATAGGAGCGCGAAATATGGCACTGCTCAGCTACGTATTTATCCAATCGTTCGCCGGAGCCGGCAACTGTGAACTCAAAATGTCTGTTCATTTTTTATTAGCTGCGGGCTTTTTTCTGGGCAGTGAACAGCAGGTAGTAAACGATGATGATTGTGCCCACGACTATGGCGGAGTCCGCTACATTGAACACAGGCCAGGGGCCGATGTCGATGAAGTCGGTTACCTCACCGGAGCGAAGCCGGTCAATCAGGTTGCCTACGGCTCCGCCTAGATCGAGACCGAGGCCGATTTTGAGCAGCATACTTTCCAGAGGGATATGGCGGAAGTAAACCAGAAATACCAGAATGCCGAGTACGGCGGCAACGGCTAAAAGGAAAGTTTGATTAGCGAAGATGCCGAAAGCTCCTCCGGTGTTGGTGGCGTAGGTCAGCCTTACGAAGCCTTCGCTCGGAATCGACTGTCCCCACTCCATATTAGCCCTAACCAGATATTTAGTGAGCTGGTCGATGCCTATGACAAGCGCTGCTAACGCCAGCAGCAGGAATCCTCCGGTCGCCTTTTGATTCGATTTGTTCATTGTGTCCGAGTTTATCATATCTGAGGGTAGCGTACAATTGCAGGAGGCTGTGAAAAGACGGTGCTGACCTGAAAAGAACAACCGCGCGGGGATTTAGGCTAGCCTTCTTTCAGTGGAGGATTGAAAGCCTTGGTAAAAAAGGCTGCTACTCTGTTAGCTACTTTGTCTTCGTATCCCGTCCAGAAATGGTCGGCACCGGCTACGAACTCGTATTCGTTGGGCGGAGGCAGCTCCTCGGCGAGACGCTGCAGAGCGATAATGCTGACAAACTGGTCGGCTCCGCCGCAGATAACGAGCTTCGGCACTGCGTATTGATGTAGCGGCGCATAGGATTCCACAGCCGGCGATATTAAAGCGAGTGCCTTTACCCTTTCATCGTTGGGGGCAATCTCGAGGGATAAGGCGCCACCGAAGGAATAGCCGCAAAGGCCAATCCTGGCTTTATCAACTGATTCAAGAGTAGAAAGATAATTGAGGGCTGCAACTACATCCTGTTTCTCGCCAACACCGTTGGCAAACCTGCCCTCGCTAGCACCTACGCCGCGCAGGTTGAATCTCAGAGAGGCAATCGAGGCTTTAGCCAGAGCCCGGCAAACAGGGACAATCACATTATTGTCCATTGCACCGCCGTAAAGCGGATGAGGGTGGCAGACCACCACTCCGGCAAATGGCACCTTGCCTTCAGGTATGGTTGTAATACCCTCGAGGGTGAGATTGCCGCTGGGGAATTTCACTCTGGTCTCAGTCATGGCTTGCCCTCTTTCTCAGTTTGTCTATTGTCTTTCCCGTAGCCATGCCATCTTTTGAGCCTGTTATCGATTTCCCGCTCCAAGCCCTGATCGCTGGGATGGTAATATCTTTTCCCTTTGAGCGAGTCGGGCAGGTTCTGCTGCTGCACGAAGTGCCCGGGGAAGTTGTGAGCGTATTTGTAGCCTTTACCATATCCCACATCGCGCATCAGACCGGTAACGGGATTGCGCAGGTGGAACGGCACGGGGTCGTTTCTGGTTCTCTCCACGTCCTGTTGTACTCTCCCGTAAGCTGTGTAAAGCGAGTTGCTCTTGGGCGCCGTTGCCAGATAGACCACTGCCTGAGCCAGCGCCAGATTGCCTTCGGGCATTCCTATGAAATGTACCGCCTGCTGCGCAGCGGTGGCTACGACCAGCGCCTGCGGGTCAGCCATGCCCACATCCTCGGAGGCGAACCTTATCAGGCGACGGACTATATATAGAGGGTCTTCTCCGGCTTCGAGCATTCGTCCCAGCCAGTAGAGGGAGGCATCGGGGTCGGAGCCGCGGAGCGATTTATGCAGTGCCGAGATGATATTGTAGTGCTCCTCGCCAGCTTTGTCGTAGAGCAGGGCGCGGTGCTGAATGGCGTCCTCGATGGCGCTGAGCTTGATGTGGCGCTTGCCGTCCTCTGATGGTGCGGTAGTGGAGGCGGCAAGCTCTAGGGCATTGAGCGCAATGCGCGCATCTCCATTTGACATAACTAATAAGAAATCGAAGGCGTCCTTGTCCAGTTCGACCTTCATCCTCCCCAGACCGCGCTCCTCGTCATTCAAGGCGTTCTGTATGATTTGCTTTACCTGTTCCTCGGTGAGCGCATTCAGGGTGAACACGCGGCATCGAGAGAGCAGGGGAGAGATTACCTCGAAGGAGGGGTTCTCGGTGGTGGCGCCGATGAGGATAACCGTGCCATCCTCTACATAAGGCAAAATGGCGTCCTGCTGGGACTTGTTGAAGCGATGGATTTCATCGATGAATAGGATCGTGCGCTGATTGTATAAGGCGCGGCGTTCTTTGGCTTCATCGACGATGCGTCTCAGGTCGGCGACGCCGGAGGCTACGGCGGAGATAGGGCTGAAGTGCGACTTGGTAACGTTGGCGATGAGGTTAGCCAGGGTGGTCTTGCCGCTGCCGGGAGGCCCCCAGAAGATGATAGAGGGAAGCTGGTCTGAGTCGATGCTCTTCCTCAGCACGCGCCCCTCGCCCACAATATGCTCCTGTCCCACGAACTCATCGAAGTTCCTGGGCCTCACGCGCGCAGCCAGCGGGGCTTCATGCTCCAGCAGCCTTTCGCCAGCCTGTTGGAATAAGTCTGGTGCTTTGGGTTTCTTTGATTGCTTCACTTCTTATGAACCTATCGATGTTTGTTTTAATTAAGACAAGCTAAGCTTTGACCGATTTGAATTGTTTTATCTCGGCGATTCGACGGAAATGGCTATCCAGGGTAAAAAGCTCCACATTGTTTTCAAGTGCTAATGCGGCAAGTATTAAGTCGGTCAAGGGTACGCTGATACCTTGACGTCTCAAACTATCGGACAATTCACCGGCTGAAGTCCACGTATCTCGGGAAACCTCTACGTATTCCAGAGCATCCAGAGTCTGTTTTAGAATATCTCGAATCTTTTTGGTTCTTACACCGGCAAGTAGTTCAGAGAGAACAATCCCGCACAGGGTCGCACGGCGGGTTCGTATCAGATTTTTTACTGACTCAACCAGTTCTTGGTCTTTGCCCCGAAAATACTCTACCCAGATTGAAGTGTCAATCAGCACCTGCGGACTCATCGAGTTCCATCCTCTCCAATTCTGCAGTTACGTCCGAAATCTCGATTTTACCAGGCAGAGCGAGCAGTTTCTCTATCTTCCTGCGTCTCACAAATTCTTCCAGGGCAAGCCTAACGGCATCCTTCTTTTTGCGCGTTTTGGAGAGTGCCATAACGTCGCCTATTAACTCCTCAGGCAGGTCTATTGTTGTACGCATTTTGACATCACCTTTTGATGCAAATTTTATATGCTTTCATTATGCATATTTTGATAAAAAAGTCAAGTAGTTTTACCTGAGAAAGCGGTATCCTCTGCAAATAGAACTACCTGTACCGTTTGACTTCGAACTTATACAGCTTTACCGGTTCGTCGGGGTAGATGCCGGCTTTCTGGCGGCAGATTTGAATCTGGTGCTCCACGGTGTCCACGCCTTCGAGGTCGGGCAGCAGCAAGCCGCGCCTCCCACCGCTCTCCACAATCACGCCGTATTTTCTGGGGTCGAGCTCTTTTACGCTGTTGACGGGCACCGGTTTGGTGAGCACGTCCACGCTGTAGGTGAGGTCGGGAAGCTCAGGGGGGGTTATCGGCATGAAGCGGGGGTCCCGTGTCGCCGAGCTTACGGCATTGGATATTATCTCCTGGGCAACGTTGGCGGTGGTGGGTTCGAACGTGCCTATGCAACCCCTTAGTTGCCCGTGCTTCTTGAGGCTGACAAAGACACCTGCCCTCTCTTTCATCTCCGGCGTCAGTTCTCTGGTCTGGGGGAGCTTTCTGTTGCGGACATAGGTCTCCACGGTCTCTTTAGCCAGCTTCGCTAAAGGATGCATCTGTTCGGGTGTCATCGCTCCCCTCCCTTCACTTCATCAGCAGTATGCCTGCGTAGCCCACCACGCCGGAATAATCCCCCGTTACATCTCCGCTGGTCTGATATTTGACCAACTCCGCTCGCCTGGCGCCCAGCTCTTTGGCTGCCGCGATGAGGGTTGCCGCCGGGGCGTAGCCGCACATGGATATCCTTATCTCATCGACACGCTTGAGGAGTTCATCTTCGTCCAGTTTCAGCATGGCATTGATGGCCTGGGTATCCTTCTTTTTAGCGGATTCCTGCGACTCGTAATGAGTCATATCGCTGCTGGCTATGATTACCGCATCTGTTTTCGATTCCCTGATAGCCCTGGCTATCGCTCTGCCGATTTCTTTGTAAGCGGCTTTCGGGGCATGGCTTAGCACGATGGGGACTATCTTAATATCAGGCTTGAGATATTGCAGAAACGGTATCTGCACCTCGATGGAGTGTTCATACAGGTGCGCTACCACGTCCTCCTCCAGATTGCTCGACTGCTCCAGTATCTTTTTACCCAGTCGGGAATCAATCTCAACTTTGCCCAGCGGCATCTGCCACGTCCCCTGAGTCATGATGCTGAACGGTTTGCCGTACCCAGAGTGATTGGGTCCCATGATGACGAAGGTATCCTTAAGCTTGATTCGGGAGATCGTGGCCCCCGCCACCGCTCCGGAGTAGATATATCCGGCGTGAGGCGAGACCAGCCCGATAACCTCTTCCTTGGGGGCTTTCTTATCGATGAATTTGCTGATCTGGGCTTCCAGCGAGGAAGGCGTTCGGGGATAGAATTGACCCGCTACCACAGGCTCTCTAATCATCGTTGTCTCCTCTTTTAGGATTTAGTAGTCCTAAAATTGAGCTCTGCCCCGCAGAAACGGCACTTAGAGCCTTTGAGACCCACTATTTTAGTCTGATAGCCGATGCGTTGCACGACGAGCTTGCCACAGGAGTAACAGACGGTGTTCTCTCCTTTATGTCCGTGGAGGTTGCCCACATAGATGAACTTAAGTCCAGCCTTCTGCCCGATGCTGTAGGCTCTTTCCAGAGTGGCTACGGGTGTCGCCGGAATATCCTGTAGCTCATGCTGGGGATAGAAACGGGTGACATGCCAGGGCGTGAGCTCGCCCAGACGCTCTTCTATCCATCTGGCTATGCCCTCAAGCTGTGCATCGTCGTCGTTCATGGTAGGTATGATATTGGTGACCACCTCGACATGCATGTTCCACTTGTTTTTGGCTCTCTCGGCAACTTCGAGAATTTCTCTCCATTTCGATATCTTGGCAAGTTTCATATAGAAGGAATCGGAGAACCCTTTGATATCGACCCGCCAGGCATCGAGGTAAGGCCCGATGGCATCCAGTGCCTCAGGGGTGGAATAGCCGTTGGTTACATAGACT
>VGNW01000050.1 GCA_016865955.1 Chloroflexota bacterium
GATGTTATCATCCGCAATCCCTCCCTTGTGGAATGATAACATCCCACAAGGAGCGACTTCATGTCACTCCTGTGAAAACAGGAGTCCAGGTGCCCCCGGTGTCTGATGTGGGGGTTGCCTGGATTCCCGCTTGCGCGGGAATGACACGTAAAAATAGAACTGTAGCGTTGTGACTCCCGTCACGACGGGATTCGTCGCCACACGAGTGGCGACGCTACACAGTAGTCTGGAGCAGGTGCTCCAGACTGCCCATTGGGGCACTAATCCCCCCAACCCCCTCCCTGCTCAAGGCAAGGACAAGTTTAGAAAAGCATGTAGGGGCACAGCGCGCTGTGCCCCTACTTTATATCTATATCAAAACGTCGGATAGTTACTCCCTGGTACCCGTTGCCACCCTGCCATAATGTGTGCTAAAATCTCACGGCTAAAGAGGTCGGTTATGTCAGACCTGAAATACTGGGTGGGTTTCAACCGCATACCGGGGCTGGGCCGCGCCAGGTTCTCCAGCATGGAGACCTATTTCGGCGACCTGGAACGCGCCTGGAAAGCGGGCGCCGGTGAGCTGAAGACGGCGGGGCTGGACTCCAAGACCGTGGAGACCATCGTCGAGCTGCGTCCCCGCATCGCGCCCGAGGTGGAACTGGAACGGCTGGAGCGCTTCGGCGTCAAGCCCTTAACCTGCAAAGACACGGCTTTCCCGGCACGGCTTAAGGAGATATACGATGTGCCGCCCGTGCTCTATATAAAAGGAAGCATTACAGCGGAGGACGAGTGGAGCATAGCGGTGGTGGGAACCAGACGCGCTACCATCTACGGACGCGAGGTCACCGAGCGCCTGACCGCAGATTTGGTGCACAACAGGATAACCATCATCAGCGGGCTGGCGCGCGGCATAGATTCCATAGCGCACCGCACGGCGCTGGACTCGGGAGGGCGCACCATAGCCGTCTTCGGTTGCGGGCTGGATACCATATATCCGCCGGAGAATGCCAAGCTGGCTCAGGAGATTACGGAGCACGGGGCGCTGGTCACCGAGTACCCGCTGGGCACACGTCCCAAGGCAGAGAACTTCCCCCGCCGCAACCGCATCATGTCGGGCATGAGCCTGGGAGTGCTGGTCGCCGAGGCAGGTGAGGGCAGCGGCGCCATTATTACCGCCAACCAGGCACTGGAGCAGAACCGCGAGGTGTTCGCCGTCCCCGGCAGCATCCTATCGCCCAACAGCCGCGGCACCAACCGCCTCATTCGCGACGGCGCCAAGCTGGTGAGCGATGTCGAGGATATACTCGAGGAGTTGAACTTATCCATGATCCCCAGGCAACTGGAGATGAGGGAGCTTGTCCCGCAGAACGAGACGGAGGCGCTCATCCTCAAATATATCTCGCTGGAGCCTACACACATAGACGAGGTCTGCCGCAGCTCGTCCCTGCCCATCGCCACCGTATCCAGCACCCTGGCAATGATGGAGCTCAAGGGGCTGGTGCGCCAGACGGGCGGGATGAACTACATACTGGCCCGAGAGTCGAGAACAGGTTACCGTTCAGGAGTAAATTAGAGATGTCCAAAAATCTGGTTATCGTTGAATCGCCGGCTAAAGCCAAGACCCTGACCCAGTTCTTAGGGAAGGACTACGCAGTGAAGGCGTCGCTGGGACATGTGCGCGACCTCCCTGAGAAGGAGCTGGGCATTGACATTGAGAACGATTTTTCCCCCAAATATATCGTCCTCTCAGGCAAGAAGAAGGTGCTCAAGGAGATAAAGGACGGCGCCAAGGAGGCGAAGGCGGTCTACCTGGCTACCGACCCCGACCGCGAGGGCGAGGCGATATCGTGGCATCTGGTGCAGGCGGCGGGGCTGAGCAAAGCGCCGCTGAAGCGGGTGATATTCCATGAGATCACCAAGGAAGCCATCACGGATGCCTTCAAACACCCGCGTTCCATAGACAGCAGGCTGGTGGATGCCCAGCAGGCGCGGCGCATCCTGGACCGGCTGGTGGGCTACAAGCTGAGCCCGCTGCTCTGGAAAAGGGTCAGGCCGGGACTCTCTGCGGGCAGGGTGCAGTCGGTCGCCGTGAAGCTGATTGTCGATCGCGAAAACGAGATACTGGGATTCGTCCCCGAGGAATACTGGTCGATAGATGCCGAGCTGGCGAAGAAGGACAAGAAGTCGCAGGGTTTCCGGGCGGGGCTGATGGGGCTGGCGAACGGCAACAAAATCGAGCTGAAAAACAAGGAGCAATCCGATAAGCTGGTAGCCGAGCTGGAGCAGGCGAATTACGCCGTAGCCCAGGTGCAGCAAAAGAGGACGGCACGCCAGCCGGCGCCTCCGTTCATCACCAGCACCCTGCAGCAGGAAGCCTGGCGCAAGCTCAGGCTCAGCGCCAAGCAGACCATGGCTATAGCCCAGCAGCTTTACGAGGGACTGCCTCTGGGCAAGGAAGGACATGCAGGGCTTATCACCTACATGCGCACCGATTCCACCACAGTCTCATCCTCAGCCCTGGCGGAGACCAGGTCTTATATAGAGGATAAATACGGCAAGGAATACCTGCCTGCCGCGCCGCGGCGCTTCGTCAAAAAGGTGAAGGGCGCTCAGGAGGCGCACGAGGCGATACGCCCGACATCGGTGCGCCGCGAGCCTGCCAGGATTAAATCGTTTCTCACCCACGAGCAGTTCAAGCTCTACAACCTTATCTGGCAAAGGATGGTCGCCAGCCAGATGGCGGCGGCGGAGATAGACACCACCATCGTTGACATAGAGGCGAAGGCGCAGAAAGAGAGTTACCTGTTCCGGGCGACAAGCTCGACTATAGCCTTCCCCGGATTTCTTACGCTGTATCAGGAAGGCAGGGACGACGATGAGAACGGCGAGAGGAAGAACAGCCTTCCCAAGCTGACGAAGGGCGAGCTGCTCCAGCTCCTGGGTCTTTACCCCGAGCAGCACTTCACCCAGCCGCCGCCCCGCTACACCGAGGCAACGCTGGTCAAGGCGCTGGAGGAGAAGGGCATCGGGCGCCCCAGCACCTACGCCCCCATCATTTCGCTGATACAGGAACGGGGCTATGTGGACAGGCGCAACGGCAAGCTGCAGCCTACCGAGCTGGGCTTCGTAGTATCGAAGCTGCTCAGCGAGCACTTCGCCAGCATAGTAAATGTCGATTTCACCGCGCAGATGGAGGAGAAGCTCGACAAGATCGCCGCAGGGAGACTGAAATGGGCTCCCATGCTCAAACAGTTCTATCAGCCGTTCGAGAAGACCATCACCAAAGCGACCAAGGCGATACCCAAATTCGCCGAGCCCACGGACGAGGTGTGCGAGAAATGCGGGAAGCCCATGGTCATCAAGTGGGGACGCATGGGCAAGTTCATGTCATGCAGCGGCTTCCCCGAGTGTAAGAACGCGCGGTCGATAGTGGTCAATCTCGGCGTGAGTTGCCCCAAGTGCAAAAGCGACCTGGTGGAGAGGAGGAGCAAGAAGGGACGCGTCTTCTACGGCTGCTCCGGTTACCCCAAATGCAACTTTGCTCTCTGGGACAAGCCCCTGAAAAAGAGTTGCCCCCAGTGCGGAGGGCTGCTGACTTTGTCGAAGAGAGGCAATGCCAAGTGCAGTCAATGCAGCTACGAGGGCGAGGCGCCCTCAGAGGAATAGCAGGTTGAAGGACTTACTCGATAAATACATCAGGCACCTCGGAGTGGAACGGGGGCTCTCGCGGTACACGGTGAGAAATTACGGCACCGACATACAGGGCTTCCTCGATTTCCTGGGAAGCAACGGCGTTGCTTCACTGGAGAAGGTGGACCGCTCCGTGATGCGCCGTTACCTGGGCTGGCTCCACGAGCAGAACACAGCGCGGGGCAGCATCAGCCGCAAGCTCAGCGCCCTGAGGTCGTTCTACCGCTACTTGAATAGAGAGAACCTGGTCGGCGCCGACCCGCTGTCCACGGTATCTGCGCCCAAGCTGGAGAAGAGGCTGCCCACCTTTCTGACCATAGATGAGATAACAAGGCTGCTCAAGGCGCCCGACACCTCGACTCCCCAGGGGCTCAGGGACAGAGCGATACTGGAGCTGCTCTATGCCTCGGGGCTGCGGTTGAGCGAGATAGTATCCCTCGATATGAGTGATGTAGACTTGAACTCACGCCAGCTCAGAGCGTGGGGCAAAGGCGCCAAGGAGCGCATCGTGCTGATGGGGATACCGGCAGCCAAGGCGTTGCAGCGTTATGTAAAGCAAGGGCGCCCCCAACTATCGGGCAAGAAGAGCACATCGGCGCTGTTCCTCAACCGCTTCGGCAACAGGGTTGCCGAACGCCGCATCCAGTATATAATCAAGAAATATGCCAGACAGGCGGGGATGGATACGCGGGTGTTCACGCATATATTCAGGCATACCTTCGCCACACACATGCTCGACGGCGGGGCGGATTTGAGGGCGGTGCAGGAGCTGCTGGGACATGTCAGGCTCGCCACCACCCAGGTTTATACCCATGTCAGCCAGAACCAGATACGGCGCACATATCTCGCCGCGCATCCCAGAGGCGGAGGTCGGAAGGTGAGGCTATGAAGATACTTGTCATCCACGGACCGAACCTGAACATGCTGGGCTCCCGCAAGCCTGAAATCTACGGCAGGAAAACCCTCGCCGAGATAAACTCCCTGCTCCAGAAAAGGGCTGACGAGCTCGGCGTTGAGATAGAGACCTACCAGTCAAACCACGAGGGCTACTTGATAGATTTCATCCAGAAGAAGGCTAAAAAGGCGGCGGGCATAGTGATAAACCCGGGTGCGCTCACACATTACGGGCTGTCGCTGCGCGACGCCCTAGAGGATACCTCCCTGCCTGTAATCGAGGTACATCTCTCCGATATCCGGCGCCGCGAGGAGTTCCGAAAGGTGTCTGTGATCGCGCCCATAGCGCGAAGGCAGATATCGGGGCAGGGATGGCGGGGATACATCGCTGCACTGGAGACACTGGTCGAGCTGGCAAAAGAGGCTGCGCATGGTAAAAAGGCTCGCAAATCTTCGTAGTCGGCTCGCTCAGAACAGCCTCGATGCCGTCATCATATCGCAGGCAGAGAACCGCCGCTACCTCTCCGGATTCACCGGCTCAGCAGGATTTCTCATTGTCTCAAAACAAAAGGCATTTCTGGCTACCGACTTCCGCTATATCGAGCAGGCTCAGGCACAGGCGCCCGATTTCGAGGTCGTCCGCATCAAGGGCGACTTCTCAGAGTGGCTGCCGGGGCTGCTGTCAGATACAGGTGCCGCGAGGCTGGGATTCGAAGCTAAAGATATTTCCTTCTCCACCTACAAGGAATTGACCAAAGGCGTTTCCGGTACGAAACCGGAGGCAGCGCTAGTTCCCACCGACAGCCTGGTGGAATCGCTGCGCTCCATTAAAGATGAAAAGGAACTGAAACACATCGAGAAAGCGGCGGCGCTGGCGGATGCCGCTCTCGCGGAAGTCCTGCCCGGAGTTCAGCCCGGCATATCGGAGAAGGAGCTTGCCTGGCGCATCGAGAGCTTCCTGCGCCGGAACGGCAGCGAGCCCATGCCCTTCGAGCTTATCGTAGCCTCGGGACCTAACTCAGCCCTGCCCCACGCCAGACCCACCGATAAAGTTATCGCAACAGGCGAGCCTGTGATGATAGACATCGGAGCGAAGGTAAACGGATACTGCAGCGATATCACCCGCACCATCTGCCTGGGCGCGGAGGATAACACATTCCGTCGAATTTATGATATAGTTTTAGGTGCGCAGCTTACAGCGATGTCAACGATGCAGGCTGGCATGAGCGGAGAGCAGGCAGACCGGCTGGCGCGCACAGTTATCGAACAGGCTGGCTACGGAGATGCCTTCGGTCACGGCACGGGGCACGGCGTCGGGCTGGCGCCTCACGAGATGCCCAGGCTGGGCACGAAATCCGCCGATACACTGACGGATGGCATGGTGTTCACCGTCGAGCCGGGCATATATGTAAGCGGCTGGGGCGGGGTGCGGATAGAGGACACGGTCATCTTGGAGAACGGCAAGGCAAGAACGCTGACCAGAGCAAGAAAGATACGGTGATACCGGGGTGATTGCCGCAACCGACATAAAGAAGGGGATGGCGATAGAGCTGGACGGACAGCTTTACACCATCATCGATTTCCAGCATATCAAGATGGGGCGGGGCAGCGCTCAGATCAGAATCAAGCTGAAGGACATCCAGGCAGGGCATACTGTAGAGCGCACCTTCCAGGCAACGGAGAAGTTCGCTCAGGCTCAGCTCGAGATAAGCAACGCCCAGTACCTGTATCAGGACGGCGATTTACACTATTTCATGGATATCAAGAGCTTCGAGCAAATCCCCTTGAGCACAGCGCAACTGGGCGATGCCTTCAAGAAGTACTTCAAGGAGGGCATGACGCTGGTGATTCTGCGGCACGGAGACAGGGCTGTGGGGATAGAGATGCCTTTGAACGTAGAGCTTAAAGTGACCGAGACCGGCCCCAGCTTCAAGGGTAATACAGCCCAATCGGGGACAAAGCCCGCCAAACTGGAGACAGGCATCACGGTGCAGGTACCCTTCTTCATCAACAACGGAGATGTCGTCCGCGTCGATACGCGCAGCGGCAGCTATGTGGAAAGAGCAGGCTAAAAGGTGAAACAAGTTGTTAAAGGCTGACCTCCATGTGCATACCAGGTATTCCCCAGATTCTATATCCTCCCCCCAACAGATTGTGCAGCGCTGTATCGCTACCGGCATCAACTGCCTAGCGATAACAGACCATAACTCCATCGCCGGTGCGCTGGAGACTAAGCGAATCGCGCCCTTCAAAGTAATAGTGGGCGAGGAGATACTGACGAGTCAGGGCGAAATCATCGGCTACTTTCTCAGCGAGGAGATACCGCCTCATCTGACTCCCGAAGAGACCGTGAAGCGCATCAAAGCCCAGGGCGGGCTGGTCTGCGTACCCCATCCCTGCGACAGCCTGAGGCCCCAGTCCAGGCTGCAACACCGTGCCCTGGAGAGAATCATGCCGCAGGTCGATACGCTCGAGGTGTTCAACTCGCGCACGCTCCTGCTTCGCGATGCCAGGCATGCCCGCCAGCTTGCCGCAAAACACGGACTCCCCGGCACCGCAGGCAGCGATGCCCATGTAGTGCAGGAGGTCGGCAGGTCATATATCGAGCTTCCCGAATTCAACGACGCCGAGCAGTTCCGCAAGGCGCTGGCTCAGGGTCGAATCACAGGCAACCGGACCAGCGTTGTGATACACTTCTATAATATAAGGAACAGGCTGTTCAAGCTGCTGAAAAGGGGCTAATGGCATGTATCGACTCGGCTGGTTCTCCACAGGTCGGGGAGGCGGGTCGCGAGGCCTGCTGACCAGGATGCACCAAGAGATCGATGCTGGCAATGTCAGAGCCAAAATAGCCTTCGTATTCTGCAGCCGCGAGCCGGGGGATGCCGAGGGGAGCGATCAGTTCATCAAGCTGGTCCAGTCCTATAACCTTCCCCTGGTCTGCTTCTCCTCCAAGAGGTTTACTACGAGCAGAGGGGAATATCTGTCGCTGCCCTGGCGGCTGGAGTACGACCGAGAGGTAATGCAGCGACTTGAGGGTTTCAAGGTTGACCTCTGTGTGCTCGCCGGCTACATGCTCATCGTCGGCCCCGAGATGTGCCAGCACTACAAGATGATTAACCTCCACCCTGCCCTGCCGGGCGGACCTACCGGCACCTGGAAAGAGGTTATCTGGGAGCTGGTTGAAACGAAGGCAACCGAGACCGGGGCGATGATGCACCTGGTGACGCCCGAACTGGACAAAGGACCGCCGGTGACCTACTGTAAATTCCCCATCAGAGGACAGCTTTTCGACAGGCACTGGGAGGAGATAAAGGGGCTGACCTTAGAGAAGATAAAAGCGCAGCAGGGTGAAGAGAACCCGCTGTTCAAGCTGATACGTCAGGAAGGTGTGAAAAGGGAATTGCCGCTCGTGGTAACCACGGTCAAAGCCTTCGCCGAAGGAAAGGTCCGCGTAGAGAAGGGCAAGGTAGTGGACAGCAGCGGCAAACCTATCAAAGCTTACTCGCTAACCAGAGAAATCAACAGAATAGTTGAAGCCCCATAGTAAAAATGTAGGGGCACAGCGCGCTGTGCCCCTACAAATCAGAAATCCAAAAATCGCTTAGTTATTTGCCCTTTGCCTTCGCCTTCTCCTTTGCCCCGGTAAGTATCTCGTCGACTATGCCGTACTCCAGCGCAGACTGAGCGTTCATGAAGAAGTCACGGTCGGTATCATGGGCAATCTTCTCCAGAGTCTGACCGGTGTGCTTGACCAGTATGGAGCGGATTACGTCCTGCTCCCTTAATATCTCTTTGGCGGCGATAGCTATGTCCGATGCCGGGCCTCTGGCGCCGCCTATCGCCTGATGCATGTGTATGGTGGAGTTGGGCAGGGCATAGCGCTTGCCCCTGGCGCCGGCAGCGAGCAGCACTGTGCCGAAGCTGGCAGCCAGCCCCACGCAGATAGTGGAGACATCGGCGCGGATGAGCTGCATGGTATCGTAGATAGCCAGACCGGCGTTAATCTCGCCGCCGGGGCTGTGGATATAAAGCTGGATGTCCTTGTCCGGGTCCTCACGCTCCAGATAGAGAAGCTGGGCGATTATCAGGTTGGCTATCTGGTCGTTGATGGGCGAGCCCAGAAAGATGATGCGCTCTTTGAGCAGCAGCGAGTATATATCGAAGGCACGCTCGCCGCGCGCACTGCTTTCGATTACGAAAGGTATTACGTTACCGGGTTGTTGCTCCATTTTCTTTTCCCCCTTCCTTTTCTCCCGATGATATAGATTCCTCCGCTACGGCAGTTATCTCGACCAGACGGTCGAGCGTTTTCTTTATATTCAGGTTTCGTTTCAGCGATTCGCGTCCCTGCGGTGAGGAGAACACCTGCCGCACCCGTTCATCCTTTGCCCTCTGGATTATCTGTTCGATTTCGGAGTCAACTTCAGCTTCGCTGACATCGACCTTCTCCACCTCGCGCAGCTTCTCTATGACCAGAGAGCGCCTGATTATGTCCTCAGCCGATGGCTTGAGCTCGTTGCGGAACTCCTCCTCGGTCTTTTTGATGTTCTTCAGGTACTCGTCGAGGCTCTCTTTCTTGTTGAGATATTGCTTGCGCTCCTCGATGAGATGGTCGATCTCATGCTGCACCATAACCTCGGGGTATTCAAGCCGCGAGATAGCGACCAGGGCATCCACCGCCTTATCCTCGAGCTTGGACTTAGCCAGCCGCTCCTTCTCCGATTTTATCTCGGCGGCAACCATATCTTTTAACGCCTGCAGAGTCTCCGCACTCTTGCCGAGGCTTTTAGCGAACTCGTCGTCCAGATTGGGCAGATTCCTCTGCTTGATTTCGTTCACCGTCACCTTGAAATTGCATTCCTCGCCTGCAAGCTCCTTATGATGTTCTGCAGGCAACTTGATGGTGAACGTCCTCTGTTCGCCCTTTTTCGCACCTTGAAGATTCTCACCGAAGCCCGGGAAAGCCGGAGGCACATCGGGCGATAGCTGATACCACCCGCCTTTTTCATTAACGATGGCATTACCCTTTGCGATACCTTCCGCATCGATGTTCAGCAGGTCTTCGTATTTAGCCTCGCGCTCCACAGGCTCCCAGGTGGACTGCATATAGCGCAGCCTCTCCAGCGCCTCGCTAACCTCTTCATCCGTAACCGTCACCGTCTCAGGGACAAACTTGATTTCATGATAGTCGCCCAGCTCAACAGTAGGACGCACGGCTACCGTAGCCTTGAACGAGAGAGGCTCGACCTGCAAAATTTCCACCTTAGGCTGAGCTATGGCATCGATTTTATGCTCATCAATGGCTTTATCGTAGGACTCCGCCATCAACTGATTGGCAGCCTCTTCGACCAGCGCCTCCCTGCCCAGATAGCGTTCCAGCATGGGTCGCGGGGCTTTGCCCTTGCGGAAGCCGGGCACATTCGTTCTCGCTGCGAGGCGCCGGTACGCCTTATCCAGAGACTTCTCCATCTCTGTCTGGTCAGCTTCGATAGTCAGTACTACCTGACTTTTCTCTATTTTCTCTGTCGATACTTTCATCTTATCTCCATTATACTACGGGCTAGCCTCAATGCGAAAGTTCTCAGGCTAGCCCAGCTTCGTTACGACCTCATTAACTCTCGTCAACCTTCAGGTGCAATTCTTTAAGCTGCTGCGGTGAGACGGACGACGGCGAATCGAACATCAAATCGACGGCGTTCTGATTCTTGGGGAAGGCGATCACGTCCCGTATATTAGTCTCCCCGGTCAGCAGCATGATGAACCTGTCCACGCCCGGCGCTATGCCGCCGTGAGGTGGCGCCCCGCACTCCAGGGCTTCAAGGAAACCTCCGAATTTAGCTTCGGTCTCCTCTTTGCTGTAGCCCAGAATCCGGAAAACCCTCTCCTGCAACTCCCGGTTGTGAATCCTGATGGAGCCGCTGGATACTTCACTGCCGTTGCATACGAAATCATAATGCCTCGCCCTTACCCTGCCCGGCTCGGTATCGAGCAGGGGGATATCCTCGGGATGCGGCGAGGTGAAGGGATGGTGCATCGAGTCCCAGCGCTTCTCTTCCTCGTTCCACTCGAACAGGGGGAAGTCCAGTATGAAAGCGAAAGCCAGCAGACTGGGGTCTGCCAGGTTCAGGCGACGTCCCATCTCCAGACGCAACGAGTTCAACACTGAATCAGCTACCCTGGGCTTGTCGGCAACGATGAGCAAAAGGTCGCCAGCTTTGGCTTTCAATCGCCGGGCTATTTCGACAATCTGCTCCGCTTTCAAAAACTTGGCCACAACAGAACGAACCTTTTCGGGGGCTAATGCAGAAACAGGCTCACTTGGATTGCCCTCCAGAGCCATGGTAACGAGCCCCTTGGCTCCGCGGCTTCTAACAAAGTCGGTCAGCTCGCCGAGCTGGCTCCTGGTGTAGCCGGCGCAGCCGGGGACGGCGAATCCCTTTATCCTGCCGCCCTCGCTGAGCACAGTGCGGAAGACGCCAAACTCGGAGCCAACGAAGATATCCGAGAGGTCAGACATCTCCAGCCCGAACCTCAAATCGGGCTTGTCGCTGCCGTATTTTTCCATGACCTCATTCCAGGAAAGCCTGGGGAAGGGCTTGATGATTTTCAGGTGGGGCGTTATCGTCTCCACCAGCGAGGTGAAAAGCTCCTCCATCAGATTGAGCACGTCCTCTTCATCGACAAAGCTCATCTCGAGGTCAAGCTGGGTGAACTCGGGCTGTCGGTCTGCCCTGAGGTCCTCATCGCGGAAGCAGCGCGCTATCTGGAAATATCTGTCGTAGCCGGCCACCATGAGCAACTGTTTCAACTGCTGAGGCGACTGGGGCAAAGCGTAGAACTTGCCGGGATAGATGCGGCTGGGCACCAGGTAGTCCCGCGCTCCCTCCGGCGTGCTCTTAATCATTACCGGCGTCTCGATTTCGAGGAACCCTTTGGCATCCAGGAAATCGCGCATGAATTTAACCACACGGTGACGTAAAATTAAGTTGCGCTGCATGCGCTCCCGCCTGAGATCGAGGTAGCGGTATTTCAAACGCAGCGACTCATCCACCTCCACCTCTTCATTTATGTAAAATGGAGGCGTCTTCGCCCTGTTGAGCAGCTCAGCCTCCTCAACAATAAGCTCAACCTCACCCGTCGCCAGCTTGGGGTTCTCCGTCCCCTTAGGACGTGGAGATATTTTGCCCTTCACGCGTACCACATACTCCACTCTAAGCTCGGTGGCGATAGAGTGCGCTTTGGAGGAAACGCCGGGGTTGAATACCGCCTGAACCATGCCCTCCCTGTCGCGCAGGTCGATGAAAATCAACCCGCCGTGGTCGCGGCGCCGGTTCACCCAGCCCGCGATAGTTACAATCTGACCGATATGCTCCCCGCGCAGCTCTCCGCAGTAGTGTGTTCTTAAAGCAGTCTTCGATTTAGCCATAGGGAAGATTATATCGGAAAGCCACTGCACTTTCAATTATTATAAATTCAAAGCGTTGCAAAACGTTTTTCAACCCCCTGTCTCCTTAATTCCCAAAGAAAATAGTTCCATTGCACTCTTCTATAGCTCGAAATTCAGGGGGGATATTTTGGTCTGCCCATGAGATAGTGTACCATTTTAGAAAGAAGCTTGACTTTTTTAATGCCTGCAATTATTGTATACGATAAGCAGAAGAGGTAAAAGTATGACAACGGGTAGTATGACAGAGGACCCCAGAGACACACTCTGGAACGATGCATTCTATACTTACTACGATGCATACTTTGAAGAACTTCTGTCAGATACCCTAGTACAACGATGGACGAGAATCGATTTTATTGTGAAGATTCTTGTTGCCCTCACAGCTTCTGGTTCAGCTGTTGCTGGATGGACGTTATGGGAGAAACCTGAATTAAAAGTTGTTTGGGGCGCCATATCATTAATAGCTGCTATTGCCAGTATTTTCCACACCACCGCGCTGGTTGATAATTTTATAAAAGAACATACTAAGGAATCTCTGAATAAGTATAGATTTATGAGATAATAATGGCAGATCAAAATCAAGGAGTTCTGCCGATGATACAGGGACCCACTTTCGCCAGCT